>PUJZ01000060.1 GCA_003550345.1 Methanomassiliicoccaceae archaeon | reverse complement strand
TTCCGTCAGTGTATCACACCCCATTGGAACCGCG
This sequence comes from Methanomassiliicoccaceae archaeon, assembly GCA_003550345.1. Taxonomy (GTDB): domain Archaea; phylum Thermoplasmatota; class Thermoplasmata; order Methanomassiliicoccales; family Methanomethylophilaceae; genus PWHV01. Next base: position 10,909 of record PUJZ01000060.1, on the reverse strand, counting down.
GCTTGCGATCCGCGATCGAGTGCCGCGGTCTAGAAAAATCATCAGATTCATAACCTTAAGAATCTTTTTTAGGTTGGTTGGTACATCCAATACTTTTATATATGTTAAGGCCTCAATCTAGCTTAGGTTTACCAGGTTATATATAATATTTTTTATACAAACTATAAATAGGATGGATGATAAATCCATTATATATACATCTATATAATGATATATTATAATTATATAATTATTATTATTTTACGCTTTCGATTGTAGCCCAATACATTTCTGGTAAAAGTTTACAAGGTTAAAATAATTTTTCTGTCTCTACTCGGTTCTAAATCCCGATATACTGTCGATATATACGAAGATGCAGTATTACAAAATAATTTGTAAACTATACATACATATAAATTAGTAAATAATGAAAATAATGGTAATTGAGACAAAATTCGCCGTGACACGCCAAGAATGCATGCTAACGGAACACCGCTTTTTTCCTCTTAGAGGCCTTACCAACCACCTTAATCGGTGCCGAAACGGGTCAATCGATCGTTGCAACAGCATGCTGACCCGCTAGGCCGATCAGAATTTGGATAGGCGGCGCTGCGCTGAGCAAGAATCCGTCCGATGCCGGTCTTGGGCGGTGGCGAATTCACCGCTCGCAGCTGTCGCAGCCCTTGTCGACCATCGATGAGCTGGCGCTCATGACGACGATGAGCAGGACCGCGGCGGCGCCCGCAATGAGGAGGAGGAGCCCCAGATGATGGACCTCCAAGTCAAGCCGGCCGGTGTACAGGGATATCCCCAGCAGCATCAGGGCCAGGGACGAGAGCATCGCCTTCCAGCCCGAGACCAGCCTCTCCGCCATCAGCGAGGCGTCGAAGGTCTTGGAGCGGTCCCACCTCCAGCGGCGGTCGGCGACCTCCGCCCCCTTCTCCAAGCATCGTCTTGACATCGTCCTCGGAATGCGTCGGGCGGAATATAATCTTTGAGCACTTACGCATGGAGGGCTCCGCTGAACGTCGCCCGCTCTGGGACGGTCGGCGGTGGATCCGGGATTCTACTAGTCCAGGTGGCCCAGCAGCTCCATCACCGCCTCGGAGTAGGGCCCGCCGCCGCCGATTATGGCCGACAGGTCGGGCTCGTTCTCCCTCACCGTGGGGTCGTAAGGGAGGGCGTAGACATGGTCGAAGCCTTCGAAGGGAAGCATCTCGGCCGCGGCCTCGACCTCCACCGGGTCGTAGACCTTGTTCAGCACCAGGTCCACCTCCTCCATGCCCAGCTCCCTTGAGAGGGCGGCTATCCTCTCCGCCACCTTTAGGGAGTTGAAGGTGGCCTCGGCCACCACCAGCGCGGTGTCGAAGCCCTGGGTGACGGAGCGGCCGAAAGGCTCCATCCCCGCCTGGGCGTCCATCACCACCAGGTCCTCGTCCCGCGTCTCCACGAAGCGCACCAGCGCCCCCAGGAGGGCGTTCTCGGGGCAGAGGCAACCGGTGGAGGAATGCACCACGCCGCCCATGACCAGCAGCCCGAGGTTCTCCCTCACTTCCACGCCGAAGCGCTCGATGACGTCGGAGACGTCCGGGTTGAGGGAGACGAGGCCTCCTTGGCCACCGGGGCGGGCCCCGGTCTTCTGCTCGATGTAGTCGGCGCGGTCGGTGATCGGCCTCAGCCCGTCCGCCTCTCCCGGTGGGTAGCCCAGCGAATATGCCAGGTTCTGCTGCACATCCTGGTCCAGGGCGAGTACCCGACGGCCCCCGGCGGCGGCCGCGAGGCAGAGGGAGGCGGCGAGCGTCGTCTTGCCGACGCCGCCCTTGCCGGCGACCACCACCCTCCTTCCCTTGAGCTGGCCCGGGCTCCTGCCGAGCTCAGCGCTGAGCTCCTTGGCCGCCTGGCGGCTCATATGCCCAGGCCCGCCCTCTTGGCCTCGATGTGGGCCTCGATGATGTCAGCGCACTTCACCGGGTCGGGCTCGACCCAGAACTTGGCGTTCACCGCCCCCTCCAGGCCCTCGGTCAGGAGGCTGACGACGTTCTCGCTGCCGGTTATCTTGGGCATGACCCCGAGGGCGACGCTGATGCCGGAGCCCACGAAGTAGGCCCCGATCGCCACCGCCTTGGGCGAGTACCATTCCGGGGCGGCGCCCGCCACCGGAAGCTGGTCCATGCGCACCCCGGCCAGGTTGGCCAGCTCGGCCGCCAGCGTCAGTATGCGGGTGTTGTCGACGCAGGACCCCATGTGGAGCACGGGAGGCACGCCCAGGGACTCGCACACCGCCCTGAGGGAATCGCCCGCCTCGGCGGCGGCCTCCGGTTTCATCAGCCCCGCCTGGGCGCAGGCCACGCCGGCGCATCCGGTCTCCACCACGATGATGTTTCGCTTGATGAGCTCCTTCGCGAGGGTTATGTGCCCGTAGTCCTGCTTTATCTTGGGGTTGTTGCAGCCCACCACCCCCACGGCGCCGCGGATATCGCCCTTGAGTATGAGGTCGAGGAGGGGCTGCAGCGTTCCTCCCAGGGCCTCGCGCAGCGCCTCCACCGAGAAGCCGACGATGGCCCCCACCGGGCCGTCGGGTATGAGCACGCGCTCCTCCTTGCGCTTGGGGAAGTTGGAGATGGCTATCTCCAGCATCTCCTTGGACCTCTCGTAGGCGTTGCCCGGGTTGACCTCTATGTGCCTGCCGCCGGGGATGACCGCCTTCGGAGACGTGGTTATCACCGAGGTGTGGTAGCAGGCGGCCACATAGGGCAGGGTCGGGAAGATGCACTGGTAATCGACTATCATCGCCTCCAGGGCCCCGGTGGTTATCACCAGCTCCTGGCTGAGGTGGTTCCCCGCCTGGGGGACACCCTTGCGCATCAGCAGCTCGTTGCCGGTGCAGCAGAGGCCCACCAGGTTGATGCCCTTCGCTCCCACCGCCTCGGCCTTCGCCAGCATCTCCGGGTCGGAGGCCATCTTCACCACCATCTCCGAGAGGACGGGGTTGTGCCCGTGCAGCGCCACGTTCACATGGTCCTCCTTCAGCGTTCCGAGGTTGACCATCGTCTCCCTTATGGCCGGGGTGCCGAACAGCACGTCCGAGAGCTCGGTGCCTATCATCGAGCCCCCCCACCCATCGCTGAGGGAGGCCTTGACTCCGTGGGCGAGGATGTTGAAGTAGTCGGCCCCGACGCCCATGTGGACACGGTGCATCGCCTCCACTATCTCCCGGTCGATGGAGCGGGGCAGGAGGCCCAGGTCATTGAGCAGCGAATAGGTGCCGGCGGGCATCCTCTTGGCCATCACCAGCTCGCCCTTGAGGGTGCCGAACTCCTCCAGCATCGCCTTGGCGAGGAGCTCCGCGGTCTTCTCATCCCCGCCGCTGCTGTCTATCCCGTACTCCTCGGCCAAGGCCGCGAGCTTGGCCGGGTCGCTGATGCCGTAGCTCTCAGCCTTTCCCGTGGCGGCCGCCAGCAGGGTCTCCGCCACCTCCCTTCCGTGGTCGGAGTGCGACGCGGCGCCGGTGGCTATGGTGTCCAGCAGGTTCCTGGAGACGATCAGGTCGGCATCGGCGCCGCAGACTCCGCGGCTCTTGCCGGTCATTATGCGGCAGGGGCCCATGGCGCAGCGCTGGCATGAGACGCCGGTGGCGCAGAACTTGCAGGGCGGCTGTTGGTTCCGGAAACGGTCCCATACGGTCTCCACCCTCTCCTCCATCGTCTTCTTGAGGACCTCCTTCATTGTGGGGTCCATGGCCCTCTCTTCCACTGTTGCGGGCAAGTCCCCCTCCTTCATCCATTCGGATTCCACCTTGAGGCAGTCCACCCTCTTCTCGTCGCCGTCCGTCATAAACTTCCCTCCGTTGAGGCCTCTGCGGCCTATGTATGGGTAAAAATTGACCCCTTCGTTATTTCAAGGTTGTTATCCCGGCATGCCATCGGATTGCGCCGCTGCATACGCAGCATATCTGGATAGGCCTCGTTGCGCCCGCGACGGAGGGTCTTCGTATACGGATCTGGGCCAGCCGTCAGGGCATGCCAGGCACGCCTATCGGGCGCACCGCCCATGCCTTGCGTCTCCGTGCTCCACAGAGCAGAGGCCTCAACCCGTTTTGGCGATGCTCGGTTATCTTTTTCAACGCATACTTCCGATGACTCACGATATTATGCTGTTCGTCATGCTGTCGTCGCCGATGGGGGTGGACAAGTCGGCGGTGAGCTCCGCCCTGATAAGAGGGCTGCGCTCCGAAGGGATCAGACGGGTGACGGTGATGAGCAACGATGAGGACTCCCGCGCCCCTACGGGGGACAGCAGGATATGCGAGCTGGAGAGGAGGCATCTGCGCAACGCCTGCGTCAGCTGCTCCCTGAAGCCGGACCTCATCGAGGAGCTCCGCCGGGTAAAGGCGGAGTCCGACCCCCAGGCGGTGATCTTCGAGACCAATCCCAACGCCCACCCCTCCATGGTGCACGACGCGCTTGACGACCTGGACGCGCCGAGGATATCCAAGGTGACGGTGGTGACCGTGCTGGACGCAGCGACGTTCAAGGAGAGGGCGGCCGCCTTCGAGCGGCCGTTGCGGCAGCAGCTGAGCCATGCCGACCTGGTTGTCCTGGACAACGCCGGCGCCGTGGCGGAGGATGCGCTTGACGAGATGGAGGCCACCGTAGCGTCCTGGGGTCATCGGGGGCCGTTCCTGCGGATGGCCGCCGGCGATCGCGGACAAGGGAACGATGGCCTGACCGGCCTTGTGATAGGCCGTGGCCTTTGAAACATCATTCAGAAAGTTTATTCACTTGACGCGGTGTTTTTTCACAATCGACAAACCGCTTCGCTGCGACTCGGGTGGAAAGCATGAACGGAAGAGAGAGGGTTCTGGAAGCCATAGCCATGAAGGAGACCGACCGGGTGCCGGTGCTGCCGCCCTTCCAGGGGTACTGGGCCCTGGGCCAGGCGGGGATCTCGGTGCGGGATTCGATCGACAGGCCGGAGGCCGCCGCCCAGGCCAACATCGACATCTCCGAGAGATGCGGCTTCGACGGCTATGAGGCGATGTGGGACTGGCTCACCATGGTGGAGGCGGTGGGCTGCGAGGTGAAGATACCGGAGACCGGCACGATACCCACCATGGAGCCGGTGGTGAGGACGCCGGACGACCTGCAGTCCCTGGAGCTGCCCGACCCCTACGAGGACTACCGGATGCTGAGCTCCATACGCTCCATGGAGTACATGGCGAAGAAGGTGGGCGACGAGCGCTTCATCTACATGGAGGTGGTGTCCCCGTTCACGCTGGTGGGCGAGATGAGGGGGGTGGAGGAGCTAATGATGGAGACCTTCCTCGAGCCCTCCTTCGTGGAGGAGATGCTGAGCTTCAGCAACGACGTGGTGCTGGACTACTGCCGCGCCTGCCTGGGCACCGAGACGGACATGGTCACCCTCTGCGAGCCCACCGCCTCCGGATCGCTCATATCGCCGGAGGGCTTCAACCGCTTCTCGGCGCCCTACATGAGGGACTGCTCCAAGCTTATAAAGGGCGACGGAAGGATAGCGATGGTCCACATATGCGGCGACACCAACGACCGCCTCAAGGACGTGGAGGCCATCGGCGCCGACGTGTTCTCCATGGATGCGCAGGTGGACGTGGGTCTTGCGTCGCAGAGCATCGGCCACGCCATACTGGGGAACATAGACCCCACCGAGGCGCTGTACTCAGGCACGCCGCAGGGGGTGCGCGACGAGGTCTCCCGCATACTCGCCAAGGCCAGGGACCGCGGCTTCATACTCGGCGCCGGCTGCGACATAGCCACCGGCTCGCCTATGGACAACGTGATGGCGATAATGGACTCGCTGTGAGGGAAGGGGTCGCCCGGCAGCCTATGGGGAGGCTCAGACCTCGGTCTCCTCGTCCAGCTTGTCGTAGCCCTCGATGTGCTCAGCGGGGTCTTCGCCCTTCTGGCGGTAGTGCTCGGCGATGGCCTTCTTCATCGCCTTGACGGCCAGCACCGAGCAGTGGACCTTCTGCGGCGGGAGCCCTTCCAGCGAGTCCACGATGTCCTTCTCCTTTAGCTTCAGCGCCTCGCTGACAGTCTTTCCCTTGACCAGCTCGGTGGCCATCGAAGATGAGGCGATCGCCGCCCCGCAGCCGAAGGTCTTGAAGCCGATGTCCTCGATGACCTCGTCCTCGTTAATCCGCATGTATATGCGCGTCTTGTCGCCGCACTTGGGGTTGCCCACTTCTCCGACGGCGGTGGCGTCCTTCAGCTCGCCGATGTTGCGGGGTTCGTTGAAATGCTCCATCACCTTCTCGGAATACTCCATATGGTCAATCCTCCTTCTTGCCGCAGTTGCAGAGCGGGGACATCGAGCGCAGCCGCTCCACCACCACCGGGACGTGCTCCAATATATGGTCTATGTCCTCTTCAGTGTTTCCATGGCCGAGGGAGAAGCGCACCGAGCCATGCGCCAGCTCCTTGGCCATGCCGGTGGCGGTGAGCACGTGCGAGGCCTCCAGGCTGCCGGTGGAGCAGGCGGAGCCGGTGGAGACCTCTATGCCCCGGTAGTTCAGCATCAGGGCCGCCGATTCCCCCTCTATGCACTCGAATGCGAAGGAGGCATTTCCCGGCAGCCTCCTCTCAGGATGCCCGGTCAGATGCGCGCCGTGGATCTTCAGGACCTCCTCGATGAGGCGGTCCCGCATCGCCGTCAGGCGCTCGTTGGCCTCGGGCATTACGCGTATCGACTCCTCCAGGGCCACCGCCATGCCCAGGATGGCGGCGACGTTCTCCGTGCCGCCGCGGCGCCCCCTCTCCTGCCCCCCTCCATGGATGAGCGGGGGGAGCTTTATCCCCTGGCGGACGTAGAGGGCGGCCGCCCCCTTGGGGCCCCCGAACTTGTGGCCGGCCATGGTGAGCATGTCCACTCCCAGCTCGTTCACGTCCACGGGGAGGTGTCCCACGGTCTGCACCGCGTCGGTGTGGAAAAGGACGTCCTTCTCCTTGCACAGGCGGGCCATCTCCTCGATGGGCTGCAGGGTGCCGATCTCGTTGTTGGCCATCATCACCGAGACCAGTATGGTGTCGTCGCGGAGCGCCTCTCGGAGGGAGTCCGCCGAAGCTTCGCCGTGCCCGTCGACCGGCAGGTAGCTGACCTCGTACCCCATCGTCCGCAGATGCTCGCAGCTGGCTATAACGGCGGGATGCTCCACCGAGCTGGTGATGATGTGCCTGCCCCGGTCCTTCCTCAGCTCGGCGGCGCCCTTTATCGCCCAGTTGTCGGCCTCGCTTCCGTTGCTGGTGAAATAGATCTCGTTCTTCTTGGCGCCGATGGCGGCGGCGATGCGTTCCCGGGCGTCCTCGAGCACCCTCTTGGCGGCCTGGGCGGAGGAGTGGAGCCCGGAGGGGTTGCCGTGGTGCTGCTGGATGTAGTCGGTCATGGCCTCCAGGGCCGCCCTGCAGACCGGCGTGGTGGCGGCATGGTCGGCGTATACTGTTCTCGTCATGTTCTTCTCTCTCCAGGGTTGAAGTGCCCTCGGCAGTCTTTCTGGGGGTTTATGTAACAATGGTTAATATATTAGTCCTTTACGGCCGCCATGGGCGCATCGCTCTGATGGGGTGTCCCGATTGCGGTCGCGGTCCTCATCGGGAGCCGCTCCTTGCCGCGGCGATGGTCCAGCCCACCTCGTCACGGTCGATGGGGCGGTGATAGGGGAAGACGATCAGTTTGACGCCGTTGGCCTCGCAGTCCTCCTCCCTCAGGGCATCCCTCTCCTTGATGGCCGCCAGCTTCTCCTCGTCCCCGCCGTTGGCCCATTTCTCGTAATGCTGCGGCCCCCGGTGCTCGAGGGCTATGCCGATGCCTGGAACGTGGACCTCGAGAGGGCCGGCCCTCAGCCACTCCGGGCTGTGCGAGCGCAGCACCTCCTCTCCGGGGAACAGGCCCTGCACGATGCGGTGGAGCTCGTCGTTGTCCACTTCGCTCTCGCCTCGCGGTCTGAACCCGTACATCCTCCGTATCGAATCCGAGGCCGCCTCCCAAAGCTGCTCAGGCCCCCTACCCTTCTCGTCCTTGGCGGCCATCTCGATGGCGGTCCTCATGATGTAGGCCCCGTAGCGGCGCTCGAACTCGTCCATTCCGTCCAGGTCATCGGAGTAGCTGTGGGTGGACGGCAGGTCCAGGCATAGTTCGCAGGCCATCCCGCTGTAGGGGATGCTGTCGAGAATGCTCTCCAACTCCTCCTTCCCCTTCCCGGTGGCCCTCATCAGCGCATCCATATCATGTCCGCGGGGGAAGGGGAGCACAGAGGACGCTTGGTCCATGGACTCGATGGCCTTCATGAAGCACTTGCAGATGCACAGCTTGCCGCATCTCACGCATTCCCAGATCAGCTTCCACTCTCCCGGAACGTCGTTGAACAGGCGGTAGCTGTGGCGGCAAATTGCTGGATCATTCATACTCACGACGGATCACCTTGGGTTCGTGTTAGACCATGAAAGATTCGACGGGTGCTACGAATCTAATCAGTATACTGGGTTGAAATACCTAGCGATTATGGCGGATAAATAATCTGACATCCGACCAATTACTTGATAGTGTCAGCTACAGGTCAAGCATATGGCTGACGATTGAGCCTTTTGGCAAGCGCTACGCCGCCGAGCATGAGCAGGCCGAGCGCCAACGGGGCGGCGCACACCTCGTCCCCGTCCCCATCATCCCCTCCTTCTCCTGGCCTGCTGATCTCCCAGGTCTCCTCTGACTCCAGGAGCCCATCGTCGGACACGGCGACGACCTTTATCCAATAGCTGCCGTCATGCTCATCGCCCGGGGTGCCGATGAAGCTGCCCGACCCCTCGTCCCAGCTCAGGAAGGGGGCGTTGGTGTCCGCCTCTGTGACGGTAACGGATTCATTGAATCCGGGCGTGAAGGAATATGCCTCCCCCGGGACATAGGGCGTTGGCGAGTTGGTGAACTGAGGCGCCCAGACCGGCAATATCCTCAGGGTGAAGAGCTCGCTCGTCTCCAGGCCGGTCTCGTGCGAGGTGGCTGTTATCTCTATCGTGTAAACGCCCGCATGGCCGATGCCTATGTCGCCGATGATGCGGTACTCCTTGTCGAAGTACAGCTCAGACCACTCCCCGGCCATGTTGAAATGGACCCACCAGGTGACGTTCTCATCCGCGGTGAAGCTGTGCTGATAAGGCAGGGTCTCCCTGGCGTCAGGAGGGCTCGGCCCTATCTGCGGCGGGGAGGGTTCGGTCACAGTGAGGGTGTAGTTCTGATGGCTGGAGAGCCCCCCGTTGACGGATGTGGCCGATATGTTCACCCTCCACTCCCCCGCATGCTCTGCCGAGGGCGTGCCGTGTATCACCTGGTACTCATCGCTCCATTCAAGGAAGGGAGCGTCCGTCCAGAATCGGAAAACCACCGGTTCGTCCAACTCGACTATGTACTGGTATTCGGCCCCCGTGTACGATTCTTCGACCGGAGCGGTCTGGAACACCGCGGCCCAGGCGGGGTTGATGGTGAAGGTGAGCTCATGGGCCGTCGTCAGCCCGCCGGCCACTGACCTCGCGCTCAGCTTCACGGTGTGGTCGCCGGCGTCCCCGACCCCGGGCGTGCCATGGAACCTGATGCTGTCATCCATTTCCTCGGTCTGCATCCACGGCGGGAGAGCGCTCTCCAGGGTCCATTCGACGCTCTCGTTCGCAATGACGGTCTCCTCGAAGGGGAGCATCTCCTGACCGGGGTCGAAGCTCCAATCAAGGCCTGGAACCCAAGCGGCCAAAGCCTCCACGGTCAGATTTAGGTGGCTGACGCCTCCGCCGACCGACTCGGTGGCGCTGATGTTGAGATAGTACACGCCAGCGTCGCCCTGGCTCGGGCTTATGTCGAAGGTCCCTTCCGCGGGGTCGAATGATATGAAATCGGCGTCGCTCTCGTAGCTCCAATGCACTGTGACGTTCGCTGTCGCAGTGTACAGTAATTGCTCGGTGACACGAAGGGTTATCGGTCCCGGGTCGGAGGTGATCTCCGGCGGCCACCCCCTCTCAACATGCAGGGTGTAGTTCTGGTGAGAGGACTCATTGCCCTCGATGGAGCTGACCGATATGTTCACATGATACTTCCCCTCGTCCCCGATGGCGGGCGTCCCCCATACGGTGGCGTTCCCGGGCGAGAAGGTAAGGAAGGCGGCGTCGGTGACGAGCTGGTGCCATTCCACCTCGGTCTCATTGAGCAGCACTTGGTATGAGTACTCCTCTCCGATCCTGGCGGTCCCGATGGCCTCGCTCAGGAACTCCGGCGCCCACAGGGGCTTGATGGTGAGGGTGAAGTTCTCGTAGTAGGTGAGAAGCCCCTCCACGCTGGTGGCGGATATGTTGACATGATAGCTGCCGACGTCCTCTGGCTGCGGGGTGCCTTCGAGTCTCAACCAAGTGTTGCCATGGGAAACGTACAGGAAGCCCGCATCCGTCTGGACGTCCCAATCGACCGTTTCGTTGGCTTCCATCCTATAGAGGTAAAGCTCGCCCACCTGGCCGCTGTGCGGACCATGGGTAATGGTTATCTCCGGTGCATGGTACCCTCTTATGATGAAGGACGTGTTCTGATGGGAGCTGAGGCCCCCGTATACGGATTCGGCGCTGATGTCGATCCACCATTCACCGGTGTGCGTCTCGCCCGGAACGCCGGTGAACGCCTCGCCGTCCCATTCGAGGAAGGGCGCGTTCGTCTTTGCGCTGGTGATCGCCGATTCCTCGTCGAACTCGGGGCGGTACTCGTAGGAATCGCCGACGCGGGCGTCCTCCGGCTCATTGAGGAAGACAGGGGCCCATCTCTCCAGATAAGCGTAGCGGTATCCCTTCTCCTGGGAGTGGTGATAGATTATGTGCGGCAGACCGTCACCATCCACCTTTATGATGGGATTCTGGCCCGCGAATTCATCTATCCC
>PUJZ01000069.1 GCA_003550345.1 Methanomassiliicoccaceae archaeon | reverse complement strand
GTGATCGACAAGGGCAGCTCCAACATACTTTCGCTGTGAGTCCTATGGCCAACGAGATAGTTTTCAACGAGGACACGCTCCGCTACATATCGTTGTTCGAGAGCCTGACCAACACCAGCGTAAAGGACTGCATGGAGACCGAGGACAAACTCGTCTTCGTGGTCGAGCCGGGGGAGGCCAACAAGGCCGTGGGAAAGAAAGGCGAGAACGTGATACGCCTCAAGGACCACACCGGCAAGAACATCCAGGTGGTCGAGTACTCGGACAAGCCGGAGCAGTTCGTCAAGAACGTCTTCCACATCTACAGCCCTGAGAAGGTGGAGATCGAGCAGCGCGGGAACATAACCCACGCCACCGTGACCGTGGACCCGAAGGTGAAGGGGAGGGCCATCGGAAAAGAGGGCCGGAACCTGAGGATAGCTAGGGACATCGTCAACCGCCACCACGATATCCAGAGCATATCCGTCTCCTAGGCCAAAACGAGGCCGCCCGTGAGGGCGGCCTCTCTTCAACACCTTTCTTCATCGAATGGCCGGCGGCATATGGCCATCCGAGTCTGACCATTCATATGGAATTCTCGTTCTTCAATTCCTCAATGGTAATTATCTTCAACCCCTCCGATGAGAAGAATTCACGCCCACCAAGTGACCTCACCTCGCCTGGTGATGTCACATAGTATGATGCGCCATAGGCGAGTGCATACGCGAGATGGGTCCTGTCTGTTGTTGACGAACCGTAACAATCCGATAATCTGGAATCTACCTCCGTACACCATTCTCTGACCTTCTCATCCGCAGGCACTATCTCGAAATCATTACCTTTCAAAAAATCAACTACTCGGTGCACATCATGAGAATTATTTTCTTTGATGCATTGCTGCACCAACTCTCCTGCCACAGTTATTGATATAATGATTTGATGCTTATTGTTTATCAAACGGTTGAGAAATGAAGTGTACCTTGAGTCGCTGATTAAATCCAATACTGCACAGCTGTCAAAGAACAAGCTCTGGGGATTCAAAATAAACCCCCGTGCAATCACCTTTCACGGGGGGAGACCGTTTTCACTATGCGGGCGATCGTGCCATCACGACAAGAAACCGTAAAAGAGAAACCGTTCCTCTCTATCTCGAAAGCTATTCTTCTGGAATATTCTTTACCAACATATTCCTCAGTAAGCATCGTGTAAACCGGAGATTCATCCTCCACGATCATGGCGCATACCTCTCTTATGTGAAGGGTTTGGAAAGGAATGATTGATGCTTATAGCAATTCTAATAAAACAAATGGATATAATATATTATCTATTCGATGCAGTGATTGATATGTGCCGCTGAAATGAATAAATGAATTGTTAAGGAACAAAGGACGAATCAGAAATTGAACTCTAGCATAAATTAATGAAAAATCGATCAGGCAATGCTGTAAAGTCACTTACAGAATGAACATCATCAGATAGGAAATTAAGTAGTGAAATGCAAAATCGGCAGCTATTTAGCATCCGATAATCTAATCCAGACTGAAATCGAATCTTGGATTTTGAAAAACCATGAAAGACACATCGACACGCCGCCTCTCAGTCCTGCTTATCGACTGCTATCTTGATGAGCCTGCTGCCCTGGGAGTCCCGCCCTACATTTCTCCCATGGTCCGAGCTATGGCCGGTGCGGCCATAGACGCCGGTGCGGCGGTTGGGTACATAAGCATCGATGACGTACGGCAAGGCCTCGGGAAGTTCGATGCGGACGTTATTGCGGTCATCGGCGGCAACTCAGTGCCCGGCCGTTACCTGAGGAGCATGCCCGCCTCCATCAAAGAGATCGAAGCGGTGATCTCATCATCACCTTCCTTCACAATCCTCGGCGGCTCCGCCGCCGATTCTCGGCTTTCTGAACTTGTCGACGTCGCCGCCGGCGACGTCGCAGCGGCGGTGCATGACATTATTGCTGATGGAGAGCACAACGGCAGAAGCCGCAACCTGGAAGAATGGAATCGATGGATGCTCCTTGGCGCCCCTATAGTGAAGGAGCACAGGGACCACCCCTTGCCGCTAATAGCTGAGGTTGAGACATATCGCGGCTGCCACCGTTACAAGGGCGGAGGATGCTCGTTCTGCGTGGAGCCCCTGAAAGGCGCGCCTCTTTACCGCGAGCCGGAGGACATAATCGCCGAGGTGCAAGCTCTGAAGGACAACGGCGTAAGGAATGTCCGCCTCGGCGGGCAGACATGCATAATCTCATACAAGGCCGAAGGCAGCGGCATACCAAAGCCCAACGTCTCAGAGCTGCAGAGGCTGTTCCAAGGACTCCACTCGCTAGAGCTCGATGTTCTTCATGTGGACAACGGCAATCCCGCCGTCATCGCATCGTATCCCGATGAATCTAAACAGGTGCTGAAGACCATCGCGGAATGCTGCACCCCCGGGAACGTTATCGCTCTGGGGGTGGAGAGCGCTGATCCCGTAGTGATAGAGAAGAACAACCTCAACGCCTCGCCCGATCAAAGCCTGGAAGCAAT
>PUJZ01000073.1 GCA_003550345.1 Methanomassiliicoccaceae archaeon | reverse complement strand
TGAGGCACCTGGACTACGACGACTGCGTCAAGGAGCTGAAGTCGATCGAGGGCGTCGGCGACAAGGTCGCCGACTGCGTGGCCCTGTTCTCGATGGACCACCTGGAGGCCTTCCCGGTGGACGCGCGCATAAAGAAATGCCTCAACAGGCTCTACCGCGTGGACGGCGGCTACCGGAGGCTGTCGGAGTTCGGCAGGGGGCTGTTCGGCGAGGGCGCCGGCTACGCCCAGGAGCTGCTCTACCAGCTCGCCGGGGATCAGCGCTCGGTGGGGCAGACGCAGGACGGCGGGCGGTAGCCCACCTGCACCTCGTAGATGCGGGACAGCATGCCGCTGTCCTTCACCACGCCGCAGACGCGGCAGGTCTCGGTGACGATGTCCGCCTCTTCCTCGACGATGCGCTGGGCGGAGCGGGCTATCTCCTCCTTGAACTCCTCGTAGCCCATCCCGTCCTCCATCTCCGGGTTGGAGCCCCGCTTCTTCTTCAGGTACTGGGATATGGCGGCGTCGGTGACGCCGAATCGTCTGGCGACCTCCGCCTGGGTCATGGAGTGGTTCTCCACCAGCTCCCGGGCCAACTCCCTCCTTATGCTCGGGAGCACGTACCAAACGATGAGCTCGCAAGGGATCTTCATCAGTATGCAATCAAGTTAACGATATTTAAGGGTTTAAGTCCTGTTACACGTAAGAGATGGCCATTCCTTATATCCGGCCGACGATTAGGGGGGAATGAAGACGGAGGCGAATTGAATGACGCTAGACGAGGTAACAGTCACCCGCAAGATCCTGGACCGCTTCCACCGGGAGTTCTCCGAATGCCTGGACGTGGACGTGGTGGTGGTGGGCGGAGGGCCCTCCGCCCTCGTCGCCGCCAGGCACCTGGCGGAGGGGGGCCTGAAGACCGTGATCTTCGAGCGCAAGCTGTCCCCGGGCGGGGGCATGTGGGGCGGAGGGATGAACTTCCCCGTCATCGTGGTGCAGGACGAGGGGCGGCAGGAGCTGCTTGACGCGGGCGTCGCCGTCAGCGACGAGGGCGACGGCTACCACACCGCCGACAGCGTGGAGGCCGCCTCCAAGCTCATCGCCGCCGCGGTCTCCGCCGGGGCGAGGATGTTCAACGCCATGAGCGTGGAGGACGTGGTCATACGCGACGGCCGCGTGGACGGCGTGGTCATCAACTGGTCGGCGGTGGACGTTGCCGGCCTGCATGTCGACCCGGTGATGGTGCGCTCCAAGTACGTCATCGACGGCACCGGCCACGACTGCGAGGTGGTGCGGGTGGTGGAGCGCAAGGTGGGCGAGCTCAACACCCCCAGCGGCAAGGTCGAGGGGGAGAGGTCGCTGTGGTGCGACGTGGCCGAGAGGATGACGGTGGAGAACACCGTCGAGGTCTACCCCCGCCTCTACGTCACCGGGATGGCCTGCAACGCGGTCATGGGGGCGCCCCGGATGGGGCCCATATTCGGGGGCATGCTGCTCTCGGGCCGCAAGGTTGCCGAGCTGGTGCTGGAGAGGGAGAGGGCCTAGGACTCGCCCGGGTGGGTCTTGCGGTAGAACTCCCAGATCTCCCAGTCGTCCTCCTCGGCATCAATCGGGTCCTCGATGGGCACCCGCCGGGAGCGGGCTAGCTCGCGCAGGATGCGCATGGCGGCGTCCGGGCCGCGGAACCCCTTGACGGATATGCGGTCGGCGGAGAGCTTGCCCACGAACGCACCGGCGACCTCGGTGCCGTCGAATATCAGGTTCTCGTTGGTCTCGAAATCGCGGTCCGGCGCCGAGCGGAGGTAGACGTGCAGGTTGTCCTGGGTGCCGATCACCGCCTGGTCGCGGAACGGAGGCACCCCGCCGGCGAGCTCCGCCAGCATCCAGCGCATCACCGGCGAGCCGCGGAGCAGGAAGCCCTTGATGAGGAACCCCTCGTCCTCCAGGCGGGCCAGGGAGTCGCGGACCCGGCGCATGGGGAAGTCGGCGCCCAGCATCTGCGACAGCTGCTCGGCGCTGAACACGCCGAAGTTGCGGAACATCATCCGCAGCATCTCGTCGGTGGCGTCCTCCAGGGGCATATGCCGCAGCGGCACCAGGTTGTAGCGGTTGTCCATGTCCTTGTAGACCATGGAGCCTTTGCGCAGCCGGCCGAGGGCGTCCACCGTCCGCGACTCGCCCAGGGTGGAGCGGGAGAGCAGCTCGCGGCGGCTGATGGGCTGGCGGTCCTTGATGACGCTGATCAGCATGCGCATGTCCTCGTCCACGGGAACGTCCCTGGCGGCGCGGAAGAGGGCGGCGTGCTCGCGCACGGTGTGCGCCTGGAACGGCGGCACCACCGTCATGTTCATCAGGTAGCCGCGCTCCATGCCCCGCTTGACGCTGGTGACCTCGCGGACGCGGGCCATGAGCTCGGCGTCGGAGCGGATGGAGCCCATCTCGCTCACCGCCTCCGCCAGGGTGGCGAAGCGGCGCTCGCGGTGCAGGCGCTGGCACCACATCACCGTGCTGAGCATCCCGTCGAGGTCCATGCTCACGTCGGCGAGGCG
>PUJZ01000018.1 GCA_003550345.1 Methanomassiliicoccaceae archaeon | reverse complement strand
GAGGACACCTTCGCATCCATGGGCATCCACCTCCCCGACGAAGAGGGCGAGGAGGAGCCGCCCGCCCAATGAACGCGGCTCAAACCGCTTATCCACCCTTTGGTTCGCAATTCCCCTTTCAGGGGCAGGCCCTTAGGCCATAGTCCGCCGCCGGCCAATTGAATTATACAAGGGAATGACATTGTAAGGCGATGGCGGGACGGGCTGCAGCGATTCCGAGGAGCAGGGCCGCATGGGGCATCGCCCTGACGGCCGTCTTCATGCTCCTGATCTCGTCCGTTCTCGTTCCCTCCGGCTCAGAAGCTCATGCCCCATACTTCCCTGAAGAGAACGACAGCATAGCCTCCGCTTACGAGATAGACGACATCGCCAAGTCATATGTCCTATACAGCTTCCTGCCCGAAGAGTCCGGCCACTACTACACATTCGAGCTGGAGGAGGGCGAGAGGCTGCTGCTGCAGATACTCGTCCCGGTGAAGGATGCAGAGGAGGGCTTCATACCCGACGTGGCGCTGATGATCCCGGGCGGAGGCGACGGCGGCGGCCTCCCCGCATACGTGGAGGTGCCGCCCACGCATGGGCACAAGGTCATAAACGGCTCGTTGCCCGCCGAGGTGGATTACGAGGGCTTCACCGCCACCGCCTATTACGTGACGATAGACTTCGACGAGACCTCGGACGGGTTCGCCAACGAGTCCGGGACGTTCTACATAGCGGTGTTCCACCCCGGAGGGGAGGAGGGAGCCTACGCCCTGGTCGTAGGTTACCAGGAGAGGTTCACTGCCCTGGAGTGGCTGACGATGCCCCTCTCCCAGTTGAACATATTCGATTGGCAGGGGACGGGCCTTCTCCCGTTGCTGCTCCCCCTGGCGCTGACCTTCGCCATAGGCCTCGCCGCCACGGCGAGGAGGCTAACGGCCTTGGGACCGGTGGAGGGGGCGCCGCGCGCGTTGGTCTTGGTTGGCGGCCTCTCCTTCATCGCCACCGCGGCGGTGACGGCCACGCATATGGCGATGGCGTTGAGCGTCAGCGGCCTGAGCGGCAGTGCGGCGATCACGCTGGTGCTCATCCTGATATCCTTGGCCCTGGGGTCCTACACCGTCCTGCTCTCTTTGGACCTGCTTCCCGGAGCCAGACCGACGCGCGCGAGGCTGCTGGCCCTGGCCCTGCTGGCGTTGGTCAGCTGGAACGGCTACATCATCGGTCCGGCCCTGCTGCTTACCTCCGCCCTCTGGCCCAGGTCCGGGGATTGAGTTCCTCGATCCCCTGCCTGGGACTTGCGGGCATGCTTTCCGATGGTCGGAGCGGGGAGGGCCCGACGCCGATGGCTTCCCACTCACTCGCCCGTGACGGAGAGCGTCAGCCGTAGGGCCTGTGCTTCAATGACCTGGCGGCGCCGCGGGCCTTCGCCCTCGACCTCCAATGGCGGTTGCCCGCCAGCATGTAGAGCCAGGCGGGGAAGAACTGCCTTGATGCCAGCTCGAAGGCCTCCTCCGGCACCGGAACCCCTTCCGCCAAGGCCGTGCATATCATGTCCAGGCCCTTGACGGCATGCCTCTCGGGGCCGCTGGCAGAGAGCGGGCGGCCGTCAATCGACCCCCCGCCGCCTATGGCCGCCCCGCCCAGCCAGCGCATGCCGTTGGTTTCGGCGAAGCTCCGGCAGACGCGTAGGGCGGTGAGGTTGTGCGAGGACTCCGGGAAGCCGCAGTTGAGCACGGCGAGGAAGCCGCGGCCCTGCAATTCCAGACCCTGGAGGGCGCCCATCATCTCCAGCACATGCGACGGCAAAGAGTCCACGTACAAAGGCGAGACCAGCACGATGGTCCCCGAGTCCATGACGGTCCTCCTGACCGCTTCGTCATCGATGTCGGCCCTGGAAGCGTCCAATACCGCGGTCGGGAGCGACGTGCCTATGCGCGCCCGCATATGCTCCACAATGGACGCCGAGGTGCTGCGGCCCCGCCGCGGGCTCCCTATTATGAATGTGACTGTATCGTTCATGGCCCGCCCCCTCCTGCGACGAAGGAGGCCGCCTGCTCAGCAAGGTCCTTTACGTCCTCCTCGTCGTAGGCGAGGAGAGCCCTGTGCCGGGGGGCGCCGTAATTGACGGCGTTGCTGGACACCAGTTCCTTGAAGATGTCCTCCTGGCCGGCATCCTTGGACCCAAGGATGCCGATGAAGAGCAGGTCCGGCATGGAGGGATACCTCATACGGTGACGCACCACGCCGTCCACCCGGCGGAAGAAGGGCTGCAGCAGGGGCAGGCTGCGGTCGAGCACCCTCTTGACGGGCACGGAATGGCTGCCATGGAACAGCGGTCCGATGAATATCACCACATCATTCTCCACGAATGAACGGTTCATCTCCCTGCCGTCATCATCGATGACGCATTCCCCCGGACTGCCCACCCAACAGCCGAAGCAGCCGCGGCAGGGGGAGATGTCCTTCTCCGATATGCGGAGCAATGAGGGCGCGTGCCCTCTGCCCTCGAGCTTGGCGAAAACCTCCTCTGAAAGTAACTTTGCCAGGGAGCCTTC
>PUJZ01000043.1 GCA_003550345.1 Methanomassiliicoccaceae archaeon | reverse complement strand
CCTCCGGAGACCACTATCTCCTCGTCATTGGCGGCGATATAGCCCTGAGGGGCAAAGCCAACATGGAGTGTTCGTGCATCATACAGATCAAGACTCATGGTGTCGTTTACCCACTTCACATCTCCACTTTCGGCATCCACTGCGTAGACAAACACTCCGTGAATGGGCCAGGTGCCGGCGGTAAAATACACGGTGCCGTCTTAGATAACCGGTCCGGTGCGAGCATACCATTGGCTAATCAGCCGGGTGTTTCCAAGGAGGTATCTTTCGGCGGGAGCGCCGCGGAACCGCCACTCGAGCTCGCCGCTGTCGGCATCTACGCAATATAGATGTCCGTCGTCAGAGGCGAAATACACCTTTCCGTGCCAGACCGCAGGCGCCAGGCGCACCGGGCCGTCGGCGTAAAAACGCCACAGCTTGGAGCCATCTTCCAAACTGTAGGCCGTTACGCTGTCGGTGACCATCGAGGGCACGAACACGCGCCCGCCGGTGGACACCGGGGTATAGGACACATCGAACTGGAGCGTAGAGCCGTCATCCTGCTGCTGCGGCCAGGCGCGACGGGGTTCGGGGAGTTCACGAACCCACTGCAGGTGCAGTTCTTCGGGTAATTGATGCATTGAGGCAGCGCTTCTGTCGGGCCTGTAGCGCCACATCGGCCAGCCTTCAACCTCTTCCAAGAGTTGAGGATCGGTCTCGAGTCCCATTTCATCCAATGCCTTCGCGGCATATCTTTTTATCAACCAGCCGCCCTCATTCATTGCCTCGGCAAGCGCCTCTTCCGCTGCATCTCCGCCTATATCGCGGAGCGCACCCACCGAGACCAGTTGAAGGGAAGGTTCAACGCCAAACCACATCACATCTACAATGCGCGATACGGCATCCGCATCGCCTCGTTCGATGAGAGCGTCAGGATAAATATCCTCTTCATTGAGCCGCAGGAGGCCCTGTTCGATGGCGGCCGAACGAGTCTCATCATCCGAACGAAGCTTATCAATTAAAAATCCTATAGTCTCGTAATCGCCCACCACCTCCCGAAGCCCTCCTATGGTAGCCCAATGGAGTTCCAGGTCATGGGTTCCCCGGACAACACTTTTCAGCAGTGAGACCGCGCCTTCGCCTCTTTTTTCAACAATGACGTCGGGATAAACACCTTCCTCATATAATCGTAGAAGTCCATCGACGGCGGCGTCGAAAAGGGCTTCATCATCCGAACGATATTTCTCCATCAAAAGTTCTACAGTCTCGTAATCGCCCACAATTTCCCGCAGTCCTTCTATCGTAGCCCACTGCAGCTCGGTATCAGCGGTATGCAGCAACACATTTTCCAGAAGCGTTTTCGCCTCTTCGCCTCCTTTTTCGACTATGGCTTCGGGATATATATCTTCCTCATGTAAACGAAGGAGTCCATCGACAGCGGATTGGCGATGCAATCCATCTTCTTTTATTTGCTCTATAAAAACCTCCACTGCTGCTTGCTGAGCCTCTATTTCACCACAACTCTTCAGCTCTTTCAACGCTTTTTTCTGAATATCATTCGTTCTCTTCAGAAACATTCGTGCCAGAGCGGCTCCTGTTTTACGGGACAGCTCAGTATCCCGGATATCACCGGCAGACCAATCGATTCCATCCAAAGCCCTCAGAAGTAAAACATCTCTATTCTCAGTTTGCGGCATTCTCACCCACTCCCACAACACATATTCGGTCAGATCGGGCGGGAGGTTCTCCAGTTTATCCACAACGCCTTTTCTTAACTCATCGTCCTCAGCAAGTGTGATGATTGCCAGGGCCCGGGAGTATTTCCGCTTTTCGGACTCCTCCTCGGCCGGGGCTAATTTATCGATAAACTCATACGGCTTATCTACTCCGATTCTTACAAGGGCCCGTTCAGCCATAACGGAAACCAGCGGTTCGGGATCGATCAGGCCATCGAGGACCGCCTCCAGGGCCTCTTGTGCTTCGGCTCCAATTTCCGCAAGGGCGTTCAGTGCCAGGTACCGGACCTCAGGGGTTTCATCTTCCAAAGCGCCGGCGAGTGCGGGAATGGCCGGTTCTCCGATCGCCATCGCTGCATTGGAGGCCATCTGTGCCACATAAGCCTTTTCGTCCCCGAATGCTTCTATCAAATCGGGAAGGGCGTCCGCGGCTTCCTCTCCCATATCTCTCAGCTCTACTGCTGCATTGAGTCGCACCGCCGGGTCTTCATCCCGGAGCTGATTTCTAAGGCCCTCCATGTCCCCGGCGGCACAAATGGACATCCAAAGGGCGCCAAACAAACTTAACAGTGCTGCATAACTTTTGATGTGTCGTTTTTTAAGCATTGTAGCTCTCCTTTAAGTCTGTTGGACAATTCAACATTGAGAATAGGACTTATAGGACGTAAGTCCTCAGTGAACCACGTCTCCACGGGAACTCGGACGTCTCGTCCCACTAAGGGCAAGCGGGCGGGGACGCCCGCGTTCCCGGCAACGGCAAACGACCTCATTCTTCTTTCCAATAGTCTCCATATAAGTCGGTTAAACCTTCATCAGTTTCCTCCGGAGCGGTTCGCACGCCGCGCCAGCCGTAT
>PUJZ01000051.1 GCA_003550345.1 Methanomassiliicoccaceae archaeon | reverse complement strand
GCAATGAGGGCGTCGACTACCCGATCAATATTACCTCCGGCTAGATAATGGGCTTCCAGCCGGTTACTGCTGACACCTATCCCCGCCTTGTGGGATTTGATCATCGCTGCTACAATCAGGGCCGGTGAGACCCGCCGCAGCCGCATACCGATCAGGTCAAAGATTCTGATCTTAACCCCGGCGGCCAGAGCCGAGATCCACAATCCTACCGGGATAAGATAGAAGAAGAAACTCAATCCGACAAAGATTAGAACCAGGATAATTAGATAGAAAGCAAAACCTGTCATTTCCATGGTCTTCCCCTTTCAGTCCATTATTTGTCTGACAACAACTCAACTGTCTTCGAGCCTTACATTTGTTCTGATTTCTGAATGAAGTCCAAACATCCCCAAAACCTTCACCGTATTACAGTTTTTATAAAATCCAAGTGACTATAAAAGCTCCCAGCCCAGCTGCGAATCCTACAGTTAAAGCGCTTGTAACTCGTCTTTTAAATTCCCTGCCTCCCCTCACCGTTTCCTCGACAAATATTCCTGTGGCTACAGATATTGTTATGGCAATGAATGAGATGGGCATTTCAGACAGAGGCGTATAAGCCTCCAGGATAATTACTAATATGGCTGATACTAGAGCAACAGTCACCACCATAAAAATAAAGCCATGCTTGGGTTGGAGCTCAATCAATTTTGTACCCTCCTTAATGTTCTATTTCTATTAAATCCTATATCGTGAAGTCCTTATGCAAAGCAAGAGCCGTCTGGGACATTTTGCAGCCTACCCGAAGCCAGTAACTATAGTCACGCTTTTCGGTTCAATCTCCAGATTGGCTTTTTTACTTCTGCCTTGTCTTTGTTAACCTAAAAGAACCCTCTGGTGATTAGCTTTTCTATTTCCACAATGAAGAAAACCATGAAACCACCTACTAGTGCATATGACCACTGGTTAAGACTTAGGGGTGTGGTTCCAAATAGAGTGTTCATAAATGGCATATAAGAGAAAAATAGTTGCAGCAAAATTAATATAGCAACCGAATAAAAAACATGGATGTTTTCAAAAAATCCGGTAGCCACGACAAAATCATGGATCTTGCGACAGTTAAAAAGATAAAATAGCTGCCCCGCCACCAATACATTGACAGCAATAGTCTGCGCCACAGCCAGATTTGTCGTTCCATCGTAAACCAGCCAGTAGGAAACAAAAGTAATGGATCCAATTAATATAGATACAAAAAATATCCGCCAGATAAAATAACCTCCCAAGATAGGTTCTTCAGCTGGTCGTGGCGGACGTTTCATGACGTTGCTTTCTGTGGGTTCAAAGATCAACGCCAACGCCAGGGTTACAGCAGTAACCATATTAACCCAAAGGATCTGTAAAGGTGTAATTGGTAGGGAGATCCCGAGTAGAATGGCAGCAATAAGTACCAGGGCCTCTGCTCCATTGGTAGGGAGCATAAAGAGGATGGTTTTACGCAGATTGTCATACACGGTTCTCCCTTCCTCGACGGCATGTACAATCGAGGCAAAATTGTCGTCGACCAGGATCATTTCCGAGGAGTCCTTTGAAACCTCGGTGCCCTTAATGCCCATAGCAACTCCTATGTTGGCTCGTTTTAGAGCTGGGGCATCGTTGACACCGTCACCGGTCATAGCACAAAGCATATTGTTGGCTTGCAATGCTTTTACTAAACGCAGCTTATGCTCTGGTGAAGTCCGGGCAAATACACTGTTTCTCATCACTACCTCTTTCAGCTCATTATCATTCATACGTTCAAGCTCTGTCCCGTTTATGGCTGATTTGCCATCCTCGTTAATCCCTAGTTTTCTGGCAATGGCCTGGGCTGTGATCGCATGGTCACCCGTAATCATGATCACTCGGATACCCGCATCTTTACAGTCTTGGATAGCTAGCAACGCTTCTTCCCGTGGGGGGTCGATAATGCCGATAAGGCCTAAAAACACCAAATTTTCCAGATCGCTTTTTTCTATGCTTTCTTGTCCATCAACTGCTATCTGATAAGCCGCGGCAATTACCCGCTCTCCTTTGGCGGCCACGGTATCAATTTGTTGCTGCCAAAATTCCTGGTCGAGGTCTTTTATTCCAGCCGCTGTAAGCTGTTGTTGGCACATCTGGAGCAATCGCTCTGGAGCTCCTTTTACATAGACAACCTTCTGCTCATCTAGCTTGTTTAATGTTGCCATGTACTTGTGCTCCGATTCAAAGGGAACAGAGTCAATCCGCTTAGGAGCAAATGCCTCCAGCCCCCCTTTATAGGCCAGGGTCATCAGGGAGCCTTCAGTAGCTGTCCCCTCCAGATGCCATTGACCGTTTTCATCTTCGCTGATCTGCGAGTCGTTACAGGCCTTAACCGTCTCTATAAGTTTAGCCAGTGCCGGTTCATCTTCTAGTTTGATGGCCTGATCCTGCTTTAAGATATTGCCTTCCGCTTTATACCCAGAGCCCTCTACATGATATAAAGCGTCAGCAGTAATGATTGATTTTGCAGTCATCTCATTGCGGGTGAGGGTTCCCGTTTTGTCCGTGCAGATAACATTCACAGAACCCAGGGTTTCCACCGATGGTAGATGACGTATAATCGCATTTCGT
>PUJZ01000072.1 GCA_003550345.1 Methanomassiliicoccaceae archaeon | reverse complement strand
CCAGCTGCCCTTTCTCATTGATGATCAGCTCCAGGTCGAAGAACCTCCGCTGACCATCGGCCGTGACCGTCTCGATCCCTTCCATGCTATGAGATCCGCCGTTATTGAGGAACTCCCGGAAGAATTTGACCATATCTCCCTTATTGTGCTCAGGGAGCAATTCCAGCATCTCCCCCAGGATTCTGACCTCCCCCATGCCCATTTCTTTGGAGAGGGAGGCAGCGGCGGAGTTCATATTCGCCAATACTGCAGATTCCAGGTCCTCAGGGTCCACGACATCGAACACCGCCAGCCCTGTCTTCATGCGATTGACGATCTCTGTGAACCCCTCGACCTCCTTGAGCCTCCGCCAGCGGTCCACAGACGCATGCATCTTGTGCGTCAGCTCCGCGAACTGGGAGCGGGGGTCACCTCCTTTCTGAATGTAGAAGTCGGCGCCGTTGTCCATCGCTTCGATCGCGACATCCTCCCTCCCTCTGCCCGTGAAAAGGATGAAGGGCGTATCATGGCCACGGGAGCGCAGTTCCTTGAGAAGCCCGATGCCGTCCATGCCTGGCATCTCGTAATCGGAGATTATCACGTCGAAGCCGTCGTTCTCGAAGAGCAGCAGGGCATCCTCGGCATCCTTGCAGGTGACGACCTCGGATATCCTCTTGTCCCTCTCCAGATAGATTTTGCTCAATTCGAGGAGGCTCTCCTCATCATCCACATAAAGGGCTTTGATCAAAATCCACTATCCCCCGTCCAGGTTGAAGACGGCGTAACGGTCATTTAATCGTTCTGATTTTAACTTCCGTCCGTAGCTTCCGTTTACGGTCGCGCTCACATCCAAGCTAGGGTCATGCAAGCAAAGGTTACATAATCAGAAGTGAATCGACCCGTGTGGGCAACATGACGAGGAAAGCGAGCATATCCCGCGAGACGAAGGAGACCAGCATCAGCCTGTCCCTGCTTCTGGAAGGCGAGGGAAGTCAGGACATCGAATGCGAGGACCAATTCCTCACCCACATGCTGGACACCCTGGGCAGGTACTCCGGCATGGACCTGACGCTGAGGGCGTCGGGCGATGACCCGCACCACATCATCGAGGATGTGGGCATCGTTCTGGGCAGAGCCTTGAGGGAGGCCATGGGAGGAGGCCCCATCCAAAGGATGGCCTCGTCAACGGTGGCCATGGACGATGCGCTGGTGTCGGTGACCGTGGACCTTGTCGACCGTCCTTATGTGGACATCGACTGCCCCGACCCGCTCTACCACCACTTCCTGCGGAGCTTCGCCATGGCGGCGGGGATGACGCTGCACGTGGTGGAGATGAGAGGCTTCGACATGCACCACTCTGTGGAGGCCGCCTTCAAGGCCCTGGGCCGTTGCCTGGGCGAGGCGCTGCGCCCCCGCGATGAGGAGCTCAGCACCAAGGGCGGGGTCAGGAGCGGATGACATGCTGACCCGCAGGATAATCCCCTGCCTCGACGTCAAGGACGGCAAGGTGGTAAAAGGTGTGAAGTTCCGCGACCTCAAGGACGTGGGCCACCCTCCAGAGCTGGCGGCCGAGTACGAGCGCCAGGGCGCCGATGAGGTGACGTTCCTGGACATATCCGCCACCCAGGAGGCGAGGCGGACCATGCTCCGCATCGTGGAGGAGACCGCGGAGAAGCTCTTCGTGCCGCTCACCGTGGGCGGAGGAGTGAGGACGCGCAACGACATGAGGGAGGCCCTCAACGCCGGGGCGGACAAGGTATCGGTTAACTCGGCGGCGGTGCGCTCGCCGGAGCTCATATCCGTATGCGCCGAGGACTTCGGCCGGCAGTGCGTGGTGGTGGCCATCGACGCCAAGCGCCACGGCCCCTCTTGGAAGGTTTACACCCATGGAGGCACCGAGCCCACCGAGCTGGACGCGGTGGAATGGGCGAAGACGGCGGAGGACCTGGGGGCGGGCGAGATACTGCTGACATCCATGGACGCCGACGGCACCAAGGACGGCTACGACCTCGACCTCACCGGCACCATCGCCGACGAGGTCTCCATACCGGTCATAGCCTCCGGCGGCTGCGGCAGCATCGAGCACATCTACCAGGTCTTCTCGCAGACGCGGGCCTCCGCGGCCCTGGCCGCCTCCATATTCCATTACGGGGAGCATACCGTGGGCGAGGTCAAGGAATACCTGCGCGACCAGGGGGTGCACGTGAGATGAACCTCGTCTACGACCGCGACGGCCTGCTGCCGGTGGTGGTGCAGGACCACCTCAGCAACGAGGTCCTGATGGTGGCATGGGCCAATGAGGAGGCGGTGCGCCTCATGCGCGAGACGGGCAGCACCCACTTCTGGTCCCGCAGCCGCCAGGGGCTGTGGCGCAAGGGCGAGAGCTCCGGCCACACGCAGCGCATCATATCGATGGAGACCGACTGCGACCGCGACACCCTCCTGGTGAGGGTGGAGCAGACCGGCCCCGCCTGCCACAGCGGCGAGCCCACCTGCTTCTATGAGAAACTCAGCGGCGACAGCGGCGCCACCATGGCCATAGTCCCCGAGCTGATGCGGGCGATCGAGGACCGCCGCGACAATCCGGTGGAGTCGAGCTACACCTGCCGCCTGCTCAAGGACGAGAACCTGATGTGCAAGAAGCTCAT
>PUJZ01000036.1 GCA_003550345.1 Methanomassiliicoccaceae archaeon | reverse complement strand
TGAAGGCGGCCGTTCCCATCGACCGCGCCTTCTGCTTCTACTACGAGGAGAACATCGAGGCCCTGGAGGCCGCTGGCGTCAGGGTCCTGCGCTACAGCCCCCTCGCCGGGGACATGCTGCCCAGCGCGGACATCCATTACCTCGGCGGCGGCTATCCGGAGCTTCACGCCCACACGCTGGCGGAGAACCGCGACGTCCTGGACGGCCTGCGCAACGCCGCCGAGGAGGGGGCGGCGATCCACGGTGAATGCGGCGGCATGATGGCCCTCTGCGAGGGGATGGAGGACATGGACGGGCGGAGGCACCGCATGGCGGGCGTGTTCCCCGCCGACGCGGTGATGACCAAGCAGAGGCAGGGGCCTTCCTACGTAGATGCGGTGACGATGGGTGACGGCTTCCGTTTCAGGGCCCACGAGTTCCATTACTCGGTGCTGCGCTTGCGCAAGGAGGTCCCCTTCGCCTACCGTCTGCTCCGTGGCTCAGGCATAGACGGGGGGCGGGACGGGATGGTCCGCGGCGGGTCCATCGGCACATACATGCACCGCCATGCGCTAAGCGACCCGGGCTGGGCGCGCAGGCTGATATCCATCGCCGCCTCGCGCTGAGAGCCGCCAGCCGGGGGAAATATATTAGCTGGGGGCGCGATACTCGACCATGGTCGGCGAGGAGCGTAGATACGAGTTCACCTGGGACCTTCTGGGCGACCTCGAGCTGGGAAGGCCCAACCTGGGGCCGAGCGTCAGCCTCGAGGTCTACAGGCTGATGCAGTACTGCATGCGTGACGTCCTCGAGCAGCAGCTCGGGACCGAGGGCGCGGACAGGGTCTTCTACGAATCGGGGAAGCTGGCGGGCATGAAGTTCTTCGAGAACGTGATTAAGGGATGCGAGGGGCTGTCCCAATTCGTGGCCGCGGTGCAGGGCGCCCTGAAAGAGTTGAAGGTGGGCATATTCCGGGTGGAGAGGGCGGAGCCTGAAAAGGGGTCCTTCGTGTTCTCCGTCTTCGAGGACGCCGACTGCTCCGGGCTGCCGGACATAGACCACACGGTGTGCACCTACGACGAGGGGTTCATAGCCGGGCTGATGGAGGCCTTCACCGGCGATGTCCACGATGTGAAGGAGGTGGACTGCTGGTGCACCGGCGACCGCACCTGCCGCTTCGCCGTTGAACGTGTCTGACCGGAGGCAGCATGGACAATTATGACCGCGGGGCCGCGCTGAAGGCCCTTGACAACCTGGAGAAGCTGCTTCTGAAGGGAAGGCCGGGGGCGGACGAGGGGATCGACGACCCGGTGGTGAACGAGCGCTATGAGGCGCTCAGGGAGCAGCTGAAGCTGGTGCAGCGCCACCTGCGCGAGCTCAGCGCCGGAAGGCTGAGCGACAGCATCAGCTCGCGCGGCTACACCTTCGGGCTGCTGAGCACCCTGCAATCGAACCTGCTGCATGTGACCTGGCAGGCGGGGCGGATCGCCTCCGGCGACCTCACGCAGCGCATCGACTTCCTCGATGAGCTCTCGGAATCGTTCAACACCATGACGGCGGCGCTGGAGGAGAGCCGCCGCAAGCTGGAGGAGAGGCAGGCCGAGCTCGTGGAGCTCAATCTCAGGCTCAAGGAGGAGGTGGAGGAGAGGAGAAGGGCCGAAGAGGGGCTGGCGATGGCCAACCACAAGCTGAAGATCCTCTCCAGCGTCACCAGGCACGACGCCCTCAACCAGCTCACCGTGCTGCAGGGGTACCTGGAGCTATCGCAGCCCATGGCCGATGACCCCAAGCTGCGACGCTACCTGGAGAGGATGGACGTCGCGGCGGACATCATCGCCGAGCTCATCGACTTCGGCAAGAAGTATGAGATGCTGGGCACCGAGGGCGAGAGATGGGCCTCCCTGTCAGGGATACTGTCCGGGATTGGTCCTGACCCGCAGGTCCATGACGGCTGCGAAGGGGTCGAGGTGCTGGCCGACCCGCTCATCGACAAGGTGTTCTACAACCTCTACGACAACACGCTGCGCCACTCCGGCGGGGCCAGCAGGGTGGACGTGTCCTATCGTCTCGAGGGGGACGACATGGTCCTGGCATGGCAGGACGACGGCCAGGGCGTCCCCCAAGCGGAGAAGGAGCGGATCTTCGAACGCGGGGTGGGCGAGAACACCGGCCTGGGCCTCTTCCTCATAAAGGAGATACTGGAGATCAGCGGCGTAGGCATCGCCGAGCGCGGAGTTCCGGGCGAAGGGGCGAGGTTCGAGATGCGCGTCCCCGCCGGGAAATGGCGCTACAGCGATTGAGCGCGGGTCAGAGGTTGTTGCGGCGGTAGGACTGCTTGATCAGCATGAGGAGGTAGTCCATGTCCTCGCCGGACTTCACCACCACCTCGTACTCGCCGCTGCCCCAGTGCTTGACGTCGGAGACGTCGCGGGCAATCTCCCGCGGGTCGTCCAGCTCGCCGATGCTGAGGTTGAGCCAGACCTTTATCTGCGTCTTCTGCACCTGCATGTCCACGAAGGGGCTGTTCCCCTTGAAGGAGATGTGGTGCTTCATCGGCACCACCTGTATGCCGTCGTCTATCTCCAGGATGCGGCGGCGCAGCTCGTCGTATATCTCCAGGACGGGCTCGGGCCTCCCCTCCAGGAGCTGCGACTCGGAGTAG
>PUJZ01000063.1 GCA_003550345.1 Methanomassiliicoccaceae archaeon | reverse complement strand
TCGGCCTCGGCCGTTGCCGCCAGGCGGAGGAGCTCGTCCTCCTCCATGCCTATGGCCTCTATGCGCTGGAGCTCCTGCTCCCCTTTGGTGAGGGTCCCGGTCTTGTCGAAGACCACGCAGTCGATTCTGCGGGCGTCCTCCATGGCCCTCCGGTCCCTCACCAGCAGGCCGCCCTTGGCCGAGAGGGTTATCGATATGGCGATCACCAGAGGGATGGCGAGGCCGAGGGCGTGGGGGCAGGTCATGACCAGCACGGTCACCACCCTTTCGATGATGAAGACGCTGGTCTCGCCCGCGAAGGTCCAGGCGGCGGCGGTGACGGCGGCGGCGGTGACGGCGATGATGACCAGCCAGTAGGCGGCGCGGTCCGCCAGCGCCTGCGAGGGCGAGCTGGACTCCTGCGCCTCCCTCACCAGGCGCATGATGCCTGCCAGGGCGGTGTCCTCGTCGGTCCTCTCCACCCGCACCCGGAGCGAGCCCTCCTGATTGATGGTGCCGGCGATCACCTCGTCGCCCGCCGCCTTGGGGACAGGTACCGACTCGCCGGTGAGCATCGACTCGTCCATGTAGGACTCGCCCTCGACGACCACGGCGTCCGATGGCACCTGGTCGCCCGGTTTGATCAGCAGCACGTCCCCTATGCCGAGCTCGTTCAGGGGGACCTCCTCCACGTTGCCGTTGACTATCCGCCGGGCCGTCGATGGCAGCAGCTTGCTGAGCTCCTCCAGCGCCCCCTTGGCCCCCTGGACGGAGCGCATCTCCGCCCAATGGCCGAGGAGCATGACCGCCACCAGGGTGGAGAGCTCCCAGTAGATGGCGTGCCCCGGGAATCCGAAGGTCACCGCGGCGCTGTACACGTAGGCGACGGTTATGGCCAATGATATCAGGGTCATCATGCCCGGCAGCCGCGCCCTGAGCTCGGAGACCGCCCCCTTGATGAAGACCGCCCCTCCATACGCGTAAATGGCGGTGCCGAAGACGAAGGTCACATAATCGGAGCCAGGGAAAGGGGGAGCGGTGAATCCGAACCATTGCTGGATGTCTTGGCTGTAGATCAGGACGGGTATGTTGAGCAGAAGCACCGCCAATAGGCGGTCGCGGAACATCTCGGGGGAATGATGGGCGTGCCCCCCGCCCCCGTCCTTGCCGTGGCCCCCGCCATGGCCTCCCCCGTGGGGATCATGCCCCCCTGCGCCGTGTTTCGCCTTGCGCTCTCCTTCCTCGTGCCGATGGCCTTCATCGCCGTGGTCCATGGGATCGCCTGCAAATCAACAAAGAATCCGCGGGGGTTAAACAATTTTCCACCTTCCTCAGGCCCTAGAGCTCACCAGCCCAATTCGGCGGCGGCCCTCTCCCGCAGCGGCGTACGCACCTGCTCGGGGGCGTTGACGATGTACTCCTTGGCCCGCTCCCGGTCATGCGCGCTCAGGCCCTGGAGGTAGGAGATCGCGTTGTCGATGCTGAAAGGCATGCCGGTCCTCTCCAGGAAGTTGGAGGGCAATGCGGTCCACACCGCCCCATCCAGGCACTTTCCCGATGCCCAGCGGCGCACCTCCTCCTCCACCGGGGTGCCGCCGCGGTCCCGCTTCCTGGTGACGGTGACGCGGCCTATCGCCGCCGGAAGGCATCCTTCACGGCGGGAAAGGTCAGCCACTGCCCCTGGCAGGCTGCTTTCGGCGGATACGCTCCAGAGCACCTGCTGCGCCGGCGAGGGCGCATGTATCACCAGGGTGAGCGGCCAGCTCTGCGACGCCCGGGCGAACTCCAGCGGCAGGAACGGGCCGTCCCGCCGCCATCCCCCCTCGGTCCGCAGCTCGCGCTGGTCCCATATCAGCGACCCCCATCCCAGCACCGCGACGCGCATCGTGCCTTCACCCTCCATCGTTCATAGCAGGAAGGGGAGGTAATCCTGCCAGTATCCGAGCGGATCGCTCCATACCCCGGTGAACACGAATCCCATGAACATAGTTCCGGCTATGCCCAGCGCCAGCAGCAGCAAGAGCACCACTTTGCCTTTGGAGGTCTTGAGGAAGCATACGAGACGGTCGGTGACCATCTCCACCTCGCCCTCCTGGCCCAGCCAATGCAGCTCCTCGGGCTCGACCTTGGCGACCTCCATTGTGCCCACCGGAAGGAACTGGCTGGCCTTGATGCGTATGTTGTTCACCCATACCTGGTGGTACCTGAGCAGATATATGGTTGCCACCAGGAAGGGGGCGCCGGCGCAGGCCAGGAATATGAGGAAGAACGCCTCGAAGGTGGTGGCGTATATCGTCATCGCGGCGGCGTCTGACCCGTGGACCTCCACCGCGTAGCCGTTGGCCACGTCATAGGCGAAGATTATGCCGATGAAGCCCAGGACCTTGGCCAACAGCCCGGTGCGCAGGAACCAGCCCACCCTCTTGCTGTCCTGGAACCTGTCGATGCGGTATATCTGCATGTCCTCGGCGATCCAGAACAGCGGTATGACCATGAAGAGAAGCAGCAGCGCGAAGGGGCCGAGCCATATGGCGGTGTCGAGTATCAGCTCGTTGGTGCCGTAGTACGGGTCGCCCATGACCACGTCCCAGTACTTCTCCAGATTGTCGAAGAAGAATGTGCCCATTATCCCCGCGGTGAGCACGCAGATGCCGATGGAGAGGAAGACCACCTCCTTGATGCGGTCGATCACCTGGAAGAAGTTGTCCATCCTGACGTCCATGGAGTTGGCCTCCAC
>PUJZ01000091.1 GCA_003550345.1 Methanomassiliicoccaceae archaeon | reverse complement strand
GGGGTTGTCCTCAAGGTGAGGTCGTTGGCCCATTTGGGGCGGCGCGGGAACATAATGTATCTCTTTATACATTTGTGTACAATACTGTCCGAAACCCTTAAGTAAAAACCGGTGATAACTCCCAATCAAGTGAAATAACATGGCTCTCGAACTCGACATGTCTAAACTCCGCCACGGCACGGACCTCATCAAGAGGGGCTTCGCGCGCATGCAGCAGGGCGGGGTGGTGATGGACGTCACCAACGCCGAGCAGGCGCTCATCGCCGAGGAGGCGGGCGCGGTGGCGGTCATGGCCCTGGAGAGGGTTCCCGCGGACATCAGGTCCCAAGGCGGGGTCGCCAGGATGTCAGACCCCCGTATGATAATCGAGATAATGGATGCGGTGAGCATCCCCGTGATGGCGAAGTGCCGCATCGGGCACTTCGTGGAGGCCCAGGTGCTGGAGTCCCTGGGAGTGGACATGATCGACGAGTCCGAGGTGCTGACCCCCGCCGACCCGTTCTACCACGTGGACAAGCGGCCCTTCACCGTGCCCTTCGTCTGCGGCGCCCGCGACCTCGGAGAGGCGCTGAGGCGCATCGCCGAGGGCGCGGCCATGATGCGCACCAAGGGCGAGGCGGGCACCGGGGACGTGATCGAGGCGGTGCGCCACCAGCGCGCCATCACCGAGGCGATACGCTCGCTGAAGGGGATGGAGCGCCAGGAGATGGCGATGTTCGCCCGCGAGATCGAGGCGCCCTTGGACCTGGTGGAGGAGGTGGCGGATATGCAGCGCCTGCCGGTGATCAACTTCGCCGCCGGCGGCATCGCCACCCCGGCGGACGCGGCGATGATGATGCAGATGGGCTCCGACGGCGTGTTCGTGGGCTCGGGCATATTCAAGAGCGCCGACCCGAAGGTGCGCGCCAAGGCGATCGTGGAGGCGGTGGCCAATTTCGATGACCCGACGGTGATAGCCGAGGTGTCCAAAGGCCTCGGGGACGCGATGCGCGGCGTGCAGGCGGACAGCATCGAGTTCGAGCAGCGCTACGCCGAGCGCGGCTACTGAAACCAGCGCCCCGGGCCTATGCCCGGGGCCATTCCGGTCCATCAAACGCTTTCCTTCTCAATGGGAAATGGCCCTAATCCTCTCCATCCTTGAACCTGCGATAGGCCAAGGGGAGCAGTATCGCCAGGAGCAGGACCGCCGCCAAGCCCATCCAATGGCCATCCCCCTCGGATGGAAGGCCCGCCAGTTCAATATCCAGACTGCCGCTGGCGGCCTCGAAGGTCTGGGAGGGGATGTCGTGACCTTGCATCTTGGCCTGCAGAGTGAGTGTGCCAGGGGCATGGAGGAACTCGAATTCGCCGTTCCCATCGGTCGTTACGACCAGGACCTTGCGCCCATCCTCATCCATGACGTGCACCTCGGCATCCGCCATGGGAGACCCCCCGTGGTCAACGACCATGCCCTTGACCGTGACCATCTGGATTGTCAGGGCGGGTAGATGCGCGTAAAGCCCGTCGGTGTGGCTCACGTTAATAACCAGGCCGGCATGGTTCTCATCCAGGACCGTGCCGTCGGCCGTGCATACGGACAGGCCATTGGCCTCGAGTTCGTGGAGCCCTGCCATACCGACTGTGTGGTCGCTCCATCCAAGGCCCGCCACCAGGCCGCTGAGGTCCAGCTCCTCCCCGTAATCGTAGACCATGCGAAGCGGCTCCTCCTCGACCCATATCGAGGTCAATGAGACGCTCGCACGGAGCTGTGGATATGTGACGCCCTCATCGATGTCCCAGACCTGGTCGAAATCCCAGCCCGCGAAGGTGGCCTGCTGCATCATCTCGGCGGTCGTCATCCCATGGGCGGGAGCGCTGCCCTCCCCGGCGGATTCCGCTTGGCCCGTGGACTCCATGTCCCAATAGGATTGGGCGACTGTGCCGCTGATGATCCCGCCTAGGAGGCCTCCGACTGTGCTGCCAGAAGCGACCACCGGGCCGGCGGCGTAGGACCGTTCTATCGTGCCGCCGGAATTCTCGCCCACGAGACCGCCCGCCCGGTTGTTGGCGCTGACATTGCCGACGGCGAACGATTCTGCTATGGTGCTGCCGAGGTTAATGCCCACCAGGCCGCCGACGCAGTTGCTGCCGCTCAGCTCTACAGCGGAGTGGGAACGGAGGACCTCGCTGCCGCCGCCGTTATTGCCTATCAGACCGCCGACGTACCAGTTGCCG
This sequence comes from Methanomassiliicoccaceae archaeon, assembly GCA_003550345.1. Classification (GTDB taxonomy): domain Archaea; phylum Thermoplasmatota; class Thermoplasmata; order Methanomassiliicoccales; family Methanomethylophilaceae; genus PWHV01. The sequence goes on along the minus strand of PUJZ01000091.1, from coordinate 506 downwards.
AGGACATGTCCCGCGGAGTCGGATCGCTTCACCTCGCTGCCATGGTTATTGCCTATCAGACCGCCGACGTTATAGTTCCCGCTGACGTTTGCATCGGCGGAGGAACTGCTTATGAGCGCAGCTTCCTTGTTATCGCCCACGAGACCGCCCACACGGTTGTTGCCGCTGATCTCACCGGACACGTATGAACCTGATATGAGGCCTTTGTTCTCACCGACCAGGCCTCCGACGCCATCGGATCCGCTGACGTTCAGACCGATGAGCGCCACACCCGTGATCTGCGACTGCGATGTTGAGCCGAAAAGGCCCACGTTGTTCTCATCGCCGCGGTCTATGAACAGGCCATGTATCTCATGGCCATTGCCCTCCAGGGTCCCTTTGAATGGATGCGTGTCCGTTCCGATCGGCTCCCAACCGGCCCCCCCGTTCCACAGGCTGGTCGCTGAGGCGTCGATGTCGTTGCCAAGACGGTAATGGGCGCTGAGGTCGTTGCGCATATCGTCGAG
>PUJZ01000025.1 GCA_003550345.1 Methanomassiliicoccaceae archaeon | reverse complement strand
GCCAATGTAGGATGCGTGACCTGGCTGCGGATCAGCGGCCGGGGGGAGCCGTCGTCGCCGTTCATCATGACCACCACCGTCTGGAGGAGGGAGCTCGCCTCGGGGCCGCATACGGTCGCCCCCAGAATTGACTTGCTCTTGCCGTCCACCACGACCTTGACGAAGCCCTCTTCGGACCGGATGGCGTAGCCCTTCCCCGTGTCCGAGTATCGGTGGTGGCCCACCAGAACATCGAACCCGCGGGATTTGGCCTCAGCCTCCGTCATACCCACCGAGGCCACCTGGGGCCAGGAGAAGACCGCATGGGGGATCGCATGCTCGTCCGCCCTCACCTCCTTTCCGACGATGTTCTGCCAAGCCACCATGCTCTGGTGGTTGGCGTTGTGGCGGAACATGTTCCTCCCCAGGGCGTCGCCGATGGCGTAGACGCCATCGACGTTGGTCCTCATCCTCTTGTCGACGATGAAATATCCGGCGGGATCTGTCTGGATTCCAGACAGCTCCGGCTTGAGCAGGTCGCTGTTGCTCACCACGCCGGTGCAGAGCAGTATCTCGTCCGCCTCCACGGTTGCCCCGTCCTGCTCGGAGGAAAGGGTCAGCCGCTTCCTGCCGTTGGCCTTCTGGACCTCTTCGACCTCGTACCCGAGGAAGAAATCGGCGCGCTCGGAGAGCCGGGAAAGTACCGTCTCAGCGGCGTCAGGGTCCTCGCTGGGAAGGAAGCGGGCGTTGCGGCCTATGACAGTGACGTCAACGCCGATGGCGGAGAAGAAATGGGCGAACTCCGCCGCCTTGTAGCCTCCGCCGAGGATGGCGAGGCTGCGGGGCGGCTCCTTCATCATGAACACGTCCTCGGAGCGCAGATAGCCGGCCTTTTCAAGCCCTTTTACGTCCGGCACCCTGGTCCTGACTCCGCTGGCTATCACGATGCGCTCCGAGCTCGCTTTCTTCATGCCCCCCTGCAGGGTCTTGTGGCCTACGAACTCGGCGCTGCGGCGGACAAGGTCGATGTCGGGGTCCTTGCCGAGGGCCTTCTCGATGGACTTGGAGTCGTCGTCCACAATGCGGCGCAGGCGGGATCGCAGCAACGAGAAGTCCACATAGTCGATGCTGGTGCCGACGCCCATGCCGGCGGCGTCCTCCGCCGACCTAATCGCATCAGCGACGCTGGTCCATATCTTGCTAGGTATGCATCCCCGGTTGAGGCAGGTGCCCCCAATGGGTCCGTTCTCGAACAACGCCACCTTCCAGCCCCTCTCGCGGGCCTGGTTGACGATGTTGAGCCCGGCGCCGGAGCCCACCACGATTATGTCGTATTCCTTTGCCATTGAAGGTGGGTCCTATGTCATTATGTCCGATAACTAACTTTTCACTCCTGGAACTCCAGGCTCATCTCCCCCACCTTCCGGGCCAGGAAGCTGGACATCAGGCCCGTCTCCATCCAGGCGGCGTTGAACACCGCCACCGGCGCCATGCAGGTGGGGGTGAGGTGCTCCACTATCATGGGGTCCATGATGCGGCTCAAGGTTATGCTCCCCAGGTCCGCCATGTTCAAGGTGCCCAACTGCTCCCCGTACTCCCTGACCTTGTCGCAGTCGGAGACGATGCTCACATCGAGCAGGCCGTCCTCGCGCAGGGTCACGCTTATCTCGTGCGTTCGCTCGCACACTCCCATGTTCACCTTCACCTTGGCCATTATGTCACCTGTTTCTAATATATTTGAAATAGTTTTTTATACGCACATCCGTTTCTACCCTTGAGCATATGAGCGACTGCTGCATCGCCAGGGCCGCGGCGGAGACAGGCCGCATCAGAGTGAAGGGGATGGAAGTCGGGATATCTAACCTCGACGGTGTGTTCCGGCAGGTTGAGGGGAAGGACGGAGAAGAGCTACGCCAAGAGCTGCTTCGCCTGGCATCGGTATACAACTACATACCGAAGGAGAGCCGCGACGATTACGCCGATGGGCTGTTGAGCTCGTATGAGGAATGGAGGGATGGACGATGCTGATAGAGGTCTTCGGAATCGGCTGCTCCAAATGCAAGCGTTTGGAGAGGAACCTGCACAAGGCCCTGGAGGAGAAGGGGGTCGAGGCCGAAGTGAAGAAGGTCGACGACTATGAGGAGATGAGCGCAAGGGGGGTGATGATGACGCCCGCCTTGGCGATCGACGGAGAGCTGCGCATCGCCGGCAGGGTGGCCACCGCCAAAGAGATCGCCGAGATGCTCGTCTGAGCTTGGCCTGGTCTGAGGTACGGCGTTGCCGGCGTTCAGCCAGCGCGATTGCATCGGCCCGTGGTCCCGGTCACTTGACGTCGTTGACGAGGATGAGGTGCCATCCGAAGTTGGTGCGCACAGGGCCCACCACGTTGCCCGGTTCGGCCTTGAAGGCGGCGTTCTCGAACTCGGCGACCATCTGATTCCGGCCGAACCAACCGAGGCCGCCGCCCTTCTTCCCCGAGGGGCATTTGGAGTATTTCTTGGCCAAATCCTCGAATTTCTCTCCACCGTTGAGCCTCTCGATGATCTTCTTGGCCTCTTTCTCGCTATCAACAAGAATATGGGAAGCGTTGACCTGCTTTGCCATGGCCCCGCTATAACCGCTGACGGACATAAAGCTTTCATTGAGGCAATATTCATAAACCGCCTCGGCGATGGTATCGGCATGAGCCCTGACACCGGATACTACAAGGTCGTGGTCTTCCTTCCGCCCGAGGACCGGGAGAAGATCATGGAGGCGGTGAACGGTGCGATGGAGCCCATATACCCCCACTACGACATGGTGTTCAGCTACCAGATGGTGACCGGATGCTGGAGGCCGCTCGAAGGGGCCGACCCCTACCAGGGGGAGCTGGGCAAGGTGGAGGTCGCTGACGAGCTGAGGATGGAGTTCGCCATAAAGGCCCCTGACCTGCGGCGGGTGATCGACGCGATAATAGCCGCCCATCCCTACGAGGAGCCGGGCATCGATGTCTACCCCTTCACCCCCGGAAGGGAGCTGGCGGGCCTCTAGTCCTCTTTGAAACGGACCGTGTAGATGGCATCGAGGCTGCGCTGCAGCCGGTGGACCTGCAGGCTGTTTAGCCGCAGTTCCAGCTCCGATGGGTCCATGATGCCCTTGTCCACGAAGTCGTGCAGCAGGCCCTTGGCCGACTCGTAGTCCCCCTCGATGCCCACCACGATGTCTATAAGACGGTTGCGGCAGGCCAGTTTCTGAGGTATCCTCCCCTGGTTCATCTCCTTCAGCCGTTCCGCCAGGCGGGGGAACCTCTCCAAGGACCGGAGGCAGGCCTCCTTCGCCTCCTCATGACGGCTCCTCTCCACCAGCGCGGTGATGCGCTCCTCGTCCAGGAACAGGTCGTCCATCTCGTCGCCCGGCAGCTCCAGGCCCTTCTGGGCCAGCTTCAGCGCGAAGTCGTGGTTCTCCTCGTCGTTGGCGCTCTTCGCCATCGACAGCAGCGCGCCCTTCGGGCCCGATCCCGCGGAGGCCCTGCCAGCGTACCGGGAGAGAATGCGCTTCGACTGCTCGTCCAATGACTGGTACCATTCCTCGAGGCCCGCATCGGCCATGGTTCTGGCGGCATCGGCATCCATCGTCTGCACCTCGGGTGGAATGGGGGGCGGCCGATAATAAGCTTGCTCTCGGCACAAGGGTTATATCAGCAACTTGCTCTTTCATTTCGGATGGCGGGTTCCGGCAAAGACGACGATCTGTCCCTTGAGGAGTTCCTTGACAAGGTCATAGAGGACTCCTCCCGGCTAGCAGGGAAGGTGGACCCGCAGAAGAGGCTGCAGCAGGAGAGGCTGCAGATCGTCGTCCTGACCGCGGTCACCACCGCGATCGTCGTGCTATCGTTCTTCGTGATATACGGATGAATCAAAAGAGAGGGGGTTGAGGCGAGCGCGAGGGGATTCGAACCCCTGACTTGCAGCTTAGGAGGCTGCCGCCATATCCTGGCTAGGCCACGCGCCCAAAGCCCCAAATGAAAGGATTGATATAAGGGTTTCTATGCGGCCAGTCACTCCTCGGCCGCTGGCTCTTCCTCGGGAACGGCCTCGGCCTCGACGGGCTCGTCGTCCTTGGACACCTTGCTCCATACCTCGATGAAGCGGACGGTGTCGACTCCGAGGGTCTCGCGCAGGTCCGACACCAGAGCGAAGCGGGCCATGGGCCAGCTCTGGTCGAACTTGCAGACCTCGGCGAGGGTTATTTCCACGCTGTCCTCCTTGACATCGAACTCGAAGCCCTCCGAGGTGCCGAAGTTGAGGTCGAGGATGGCCTTGGCCTTCTCCTCCGGGTCCTCGATGAGCTCAGTGACGGTGAACTTGTAGCGCAGGGTCTTACCCGCCAAGGGGTTGTTGAAGTCCACCCTGACCCTGCCGGCGCTCACGGATGCCACGGTCCCGCGGCGGTTGCCGATGCTGACCTCCAGGCCAGGATAGGGGTTTATGTCCTTCTTCTGGAACTCCCTCAGGGGGAAGAGCTCGGTGAGCTTGGGGTCCCTCTCCCCCGCGGCGAGCTCAGGGGGTATGGTGGCCTCCTTCTCCTCGCCCACCTCGGCGCCCTCTATGGCCTGCTCGAAGCCGGGGAAGACCTTCCCTCCGCCGACCATCACGGGCATGGGGGCGTACTTGTATTTCTCATCGAAGATTCCAGCTTCCTGCGCCTTGTCTTCCTTGCTGGTGTCGAAGAGGACGTCCTCATCGACAAGATAAGCCTCGTAATCCACACGGACCATGTCGCCGTTCTTCACTGCCATAAGATTCACCGGTTTATAATATTCAAATAGGTACGATTCCCCGACAATCCTTGGTCTGTATTAAAGGTTTTGGTTACCGTCCAGACGCTGGGATGCTTTCTGAATGAAGATAATGACCGCCGTCCGCAGGGATTGCTGCCTTGGCTGCTTGGCAGGGGGTAAACGATAAAAAGGGGTTGCGGTTTATACGGGACAGGCCACCATTGCTTAGCCCGGTAGAGCGGCTGACTTGTAATCAGCAGGTCGGGGGTTCGAATCCCTCTGGTGGCTCTCACCACATAATTCACTATTCCGGGTATTTTGGCAATGTTTTAATCCCATATCTGTATCCGGTGGCTAGGTGAACTAGGATGGATTGTAGCTTCGCGACGGTGATAAACTGCATGGACGGAAGGGTACAGCTGCCTGTTCTGGAATGGATGAAGGGTAGGTGCGATGTGGACTGCATCGACACCATCACCGAGGCGGGCCCCAACGGCATACTCGCCGAACAGAGGGAGCCGTGCATTTCGACGATCAAGGAGAGGGTCCTCATCTCCATAAACGGCCACGGCTCACAGACCGTCTGCCTGGTCGCCCACCATGACTGCGCCGGCAACCCAGGCCCCAAGGAGATGCAGCTCGAGCATCTGCGCAAGGGGATTGAGGTGCTGGAGTCCTGGGACCTTCCGGCCAAGGTCATGGGCATCTACGTCAACGAGGACTGGCAGGTTGAGCCGGTTCAGGGCTGCGATTGAGAGGCTATCCCCTCAAGGCCCCTGAGGTTCACGAGAGCCAGGACCGCCAGCAGCCCCAGCCCCAACACGGAGGGGACGAGCAGCCCGTTCTGTATGACGTAGCCGGTCCACATGGCCATTATCAGAAGAAGGCTGCTGCTGACCCAAGCCGGAACCTTTTCCCCAGCTTCCAGCCTGTCCTTGAAGGCGACGTAGAGGATGGCGGAGTAAACGGCACCGGTCAGAAGCCAGCCCAGGAAGTTGACCGCGGGCACCCCGTAATAGGCCCCGCCGTCCTCCCATATCCACAGGCCTGCGTGCACGATGGCCGGGTCGAGGACCAGGTCCGCGATCACCAGTATGGCCGCGCTGCCCATCACGATGCGTATCCAGCCTCCGCCTGGTATACGCGATGCCAGGGTGAACGAGCCGAGAAGTATGGGAAGATAGGCGAACGCCACAGTCCACGGCACGAGGTCGAAGGCCTTGGGCCCCATCGCATCCGAGTAATGGAATCCGCCGTAGGGGAAGCCGGTGACGACTGCCTGCGCCTCCACGATCAGAGGTATCGCGCTCAGCAGGAGCAGCAGCGGCAGCCCTTTCCTCCAACCAGCGTACCTCAGGAAGACATAGTACGACGGCAATGCGATGACCACCACCATGGCGGCGGAGATGAGGGGCACGTCCAGGCCGGTGTCGAAGTCGAGCACCGTCACCCCGACGAAGAACAGCATCGCCGCCGATAGGAACAGAATCGCCCGGCAGGTCCGCTTGCTGAAGGCCATGCAGTCACCTTCCGTTCCTGGCTTCGCGCTCTCAGGCCACCGTCTCTTCGGCGCTCTGTATCGTCCTGCTCAGCACCGAGTAGGCGTCAATCATGCTGTCCTTGCTGACCACGAATATCGTGTCGGTGTGGCAGCTGATGGTCTCCTCGATGTTTATCCCCGAGTCAGAGAGGTTGTTGATAAGATAAGCGATGACGCCGCTGGTGTCCACGATTGCCTCGGGGCTCTTGACCGCGATCTCCACCAGGTCGTCGCGGACCTTGATGATGTTGAATCTGCCCAGGGTGTCCATGATGCGGTCCTTGAGCATCTTGTCGCAGATGATGGTGACCGCGTTGGTGCTCTGCACCACCTGCACAATCGACTTCTCGTTCCAGAGGTCCCGGAACAGGTTGTCCATCTTATGCATCACCGTCCAGTCGTTCTTGGCGGTGATTATGCACAGCTTGGTCCTCATCTCTAGGCGGCTGTCCTTCAGTATCTTGAGTATGTCCTGCTCATGGTCGCTCCCGCCCAGGCGCTGAGCGTAACGGCGGCAGGCGATCATCACCGCCTCCTCATTGCCCACCCTCAGCTCCTTCATGATGAGCCTTGCCAACGATGAGTAGTTGATCAGGTCCTTCGACACGCAGTCCTTGATGCTCGGATGGGAGTCGATGTAGGCGCGGGTCCTCTCGGCTATGCTCTCCTTGGACTGCATCTTCGTCATCGGTGAAGGAATGTTCTCCGACTATTAATATGTTATATTTGGTACAAAACAGAAGAATAAAGAAAATAATCCGACAATGTGTCAGATTTCATCCAGATATCCTTTCACAATGTCCGTGAATTTCTGCAGCGATGACTGGCTTACGATGAGGGGCGGGACCAGGCGCACCACGCTGTCGGCGCATACATTGACCAGGAAGCCCTCCTCCAGGGCGCGGGCCTGCAAGGCCTTCGCGTGGCCAGGCATGTCCAGGCCGATCATCAGGCCCTTGCCGCGCACCTCCTTCAGATATTCCCCCTCGAGCTGCTGCAGGGACTTCATGGCCTCTGCGCCCAGGCTGGCGGCGCGGGCGACCAGGCCGTCCTCCTCTATGGTGCGGACGACCGCCGATGCGGCGGCGCAGGCCAGCGGCCCTCCTCCGAAGGTGGTGCCGTGGGTGCCGGGAGGCAATGCCTTGGACAGATCGTCGCTGCTCATCATGCAGCCGATGGGGAAGCCTCCCCCCAGGCCTTTGGCCATCGTGACCACGTCGGGCTGAACCCCGTAGTGCTGGAAGCCGAACCACTCCCCGGTGCGGCCCATCCCGGTCTGGACCTCGTCAACTATCAGCAGCGCGCCGCGGTCGTCGCAGATGTCGCGGGCGGCGCGGAGGAACTCCTCGCTGCAGGGGCGCACCCCGCCCTCTCCCAGTATGGGCTCGAGCAGCAGCGCGGCCGTGTCTTTGTCCACCGCCTCATTCAGCGCATCAACGTCATTGAGCGGCACGTGAACCGCGAAATCCGACATGAGCGCTTCGAAACCCTCCTGGTACTTCGTCTGCCCCGTGGCCTTCAACGCGGCGCAGGTGCGCCCATGGAACGACCCCTCCACCGTGACCACCTTGCAACGTCCGCTGCGGCGGACCGCGAGCTTCATGGCGGCCTCGTTGGCCTCGGCCCCGGAGTTGACGAACAACGAGCGTTCCAGGTCGCCAGGGGCGATGCGGGCCAGCGTCTCGGCCAGCTCCGCCTGCTCCTTGATGAGGTAGAGGTTGGAGACGTGGACCAGGCGGGAGGACTGGTCGCAGACCGCTGCCGTCATGGCCGGATGGGCGTGCCCCAGCGAGTTGACCGCGATCCCTGCCACCAGGTCGATGTACTCCCTGCCGTCGAGGCCGTACAGGGCCTCCCCCTTCCCGTGCGAGAAGCATATCTCCTGACGGGAATAGTTCTGGAACAGGTGCTTCCCGTCGGTCTCCTTCAGCTCGTCCATCTCCATCCCGTCACCCGTTGGTTATCCTGGTCCCGCGGTGCTTGCCGTCCAGTATCTGGATGAGCAGATGCTCGGAATCCTTGGCGCCCAGCATATGGGTGGAGCGGACGCCCCTCTCCAGGGCCAGGCGGCAGGCCTCTATCTTCGGCACCATCCCGTCCTTCACCACCCCTTCCTCGATGAGCTCGTCCACCTGCTTGATGGAGACCTCCTCGATCAGCGATGCGGCGTCGTTGACGTCCGCGAGTATGCCCGGCACGTCGGTTATGAGTATCAGCTCCTCGCAGTCCAGGGCGGCGGCTATATGCGCCGCCGCAGTGTCTGCGTTGACGTTGACGGGCTCGCCGTCGGCATCCTTCCCTATCGGATATATCACCGGCACGATGCCCGATGCGGCCATCAGCTTGATGGTGCCGGGGTCGATGCGCTCCACATCCCCCACATGGCCGAGGTCTATGGTGGCGAGGTTGCCCTCCTCGTCATAGACGAGGACGGGCTCCTTGCGCTTGCATTCCATCGTCCCCCCGTGGTGGCCGGGCATGCCGAATGCATCGACGCCAGCGTTCTTGAGGGCCTTGACTATCTCGCGGTTGATGCGCCCCAGCACATACTCCGCTACCTCCAGGGCCTGGCCGTCGGTGATGCGCAGGCCGGCCACCTTGCGGGGCTCGAGGCCGCGCAGCCTCATCTCCCGGGTTATCTCCGGGCCGCCGCCATGGACCAGGACAGGCTGCAGGCCCAATGAGCGCATCATCGCCACGTCCTTGGCGAAGCGCTCCAGCTCATCATCCCCGCTGATGGCGTTCCCCCCGAACTTGATGACGATGTGATTCTGGCGAAGCTGCTCCAGCCGGGGGTATTTGTCCCTTATCAGATATTGTTCCATTTGCATCACGTGGTGTATTCGGCGTTGATCTTGACGTAATCGTAGGACAGGTCGCAGCCCCATCCGGTGGCGGAGTGCTCGCCGTCCCCCAGGGTCACGGATATCTTGACGGCGTCCCCCTCCATGGCCATGCGCACGATGTCCACCGAGCGCTGGTCCTCGAAGACCGGGGTCCCGTACTCCAGGATGGGGACCTCGATGCCGGCTCCGAATATGGTGAGTTTCACATCGTCCACGTTGAAGTCGCAGTCGCTGTTGCCCAGGGCCATCATTATGCGGCCGTAGTTGGGGTCGGAGCCGAAGATGGCCGTCTTCACCAGGGGCGAGCGTATTATGGACTTTACCGCCGACCGGGCGCATTCCCCGCTCGCCGCCCCGCGGACCTCCACCTCGATCACCTTGGTGACGCCCTCGCCGTCCTCCACCACCATGTAGGCGAGGTCGCCCATGACCTTCTTCAAAGCGGTGATGAAGTTGGGGTCCTCGTCGGCGCAGTCGCCCCCCGCCAGGCCGTTGGCCATGAGGACCGAGATGTCGTTGGTGCTCTGGTCCCCGTCAACCGATATCATGTTGAAGGTGTCATCCATAGTCTCCTGCCATTTGGAGATGAACTTCTCGCTGAGGACCGCATCGGTCGCTACGAAGCTGAGGGTGGTGGCGTGCAGGACCTTCATGTGCGGGGAGACCATGCCGCTGCCCTTGGCCACGCCGGCGATGGTCACCAGGCTGCCGTCCTCCAGCTTGACGCGGTAGGCCACCTCCTTCTTACGGGTGTCGGTGGTCATTATGGCCTCGGCGAAGTCCGAGTCGGCCTCGTATCCGTAGGCCAGCTCCTTGGAGGCGCGGTCTATGCCGTAGAGTATCTTGGGCATGTTCAGGAAACGCCCTATCAGGCCGGTGGATATGACGCCCACCAGCTCCTCGTCGTCGATCCCCAGGGCCGAGGCGGCGTGGGAGCGCATGCTGTGGACGTCCTCGATGCCGCGCTTGCCGGTGAGGGCGTTGGCGTTGCCGCTGTTTATCACGAAGGCCTGGAGCTCCCGGGGGTCGCTCTCCATCATGACCTGCACAGGGGCGGCCTTGACCTTGTTGGTCGTGTATCCTATGAAGCATTTCGCTGGCACGTCAGACGTCACCAGCCCGAGGTCCAGGGAACGGTACTTCACGCCGGAGTGCACCCCGGCGGCCTTGAATCCCTGGGCGGCGGTTATCCCTCCCGTTATCTTCTCCATCCATCACACCCCCAGACCTGGGAAGTCCAGACCGGTTGACTCTGGCAGGCCCAACATGATGTTGGCGCACTGCAGCGCCTGCCCTGAGGCCCCTTTGACGAGGTTGTCTATGCTGGCGAACACCGCCGCTTTCTTCCCCCCTATAACCGCGGGGGACACCTGGCAGCGGTTCGAGGCCGCCACGGCGCGGACGGAGGCCTCGTCCACCACCTGCACGAAGCGCTCCCCGCGGTAGAACGCATCGTACAAGGATACGACCTCCTCCGTGGACATGGGCTCGGCGAGGTCGGCGTAGCAGGAGGCCAATATGCCGCGGACGATGGGCACCAGGTGAGGGGAGAACAGCACATCCCCTCCCTTGCCCACTTTGCGCAGCACCTCCTCCATCTCCGGCTGGTGGCGGTGCTTCCCGGTGTTGTAGGCGATGACCGACTCCGCGCAATTGGGATGGTGGGTGCGTGGCCCCGGGCTTATCCCCGCTCCCGAGGTGCCGCTCTTCGCATCGACCACCACGTCCCCGGCGAGGAGCCCTTTGGCGTAGAGCGGGGCCAAGGCCAATATGGCGGCGGTGGGGTAGCATCCGGGGTTGGCCACCAGGTCAGCGGCGGCTATCTCGTCGCGGAACAGCTCCGGCAGGCCGTAGACCGCATTGGCGAGGTTCCCGGGGTCGCTGTGCTCCTTCCCGTACCATGTCTCATAGATGTCGGGATCGCTGAGGCGGTAGTCGCCGCTCAGGTCCACCACCTTGACCCCCGTCTCAAGCAGTCCGGGGACATGCTCCATGGAGACCCCATGGGGCGTGGCGGCGAAGACCATGTCGAGCTCGTCGGCGCCAGCGATCGAAGGGGCGAACTCCAGGTCCACATGGCCCTTCAGATAGGTGTGCACCTTATCCACCGGCTTGCCGGCGTTGCCACGGGAGGTCATCACCTTCAGCTCCATCTCCGGATGCGACACCAGCAAGCGCGCCAGCTCGCCCCCCGTGTAACCTGTGGCCCCAATTATTCCAACATCGAACATCTGCTGAACCTCTGCTTAGGTGAAGATAAGATGATTCAAGGATTTGTTTTTAGGTTTATTGTCTGATACTAGACATACTATGTATCCATTGTGCCATATATTACCTTTTGTCCTCAAAACATCTTGAATCTGGGTCCTGTGCAGGGGGCGGGGCTACAACGATGTGTGCACAGTGGGCGGTCAACGGCCGATCGATGCGGCGGGCAAGTATCGCCATGCCCGCCCCTCAGCGCCTCCATGGCGAATGACGCAATGCTTTATATTGTCATGAAAATACCAGGAGGGATTACGATGCAGGGTTCCGAAAACAGCAGGGACAAGGTGGTACTGGCATACTCTGGAGGTCTGGACACCTCAGTGGCCATACGTTGGCTCCAGGAGAACTACGGCCTCGATGTGGTCGCGGTCTCCATCGATGTCGGGCAGCCCCCTGGCGATGACGACGCCATCGAGCGGGCCAAACGGATAGGCGCCGTGAGCGCGTACTCCATCGACGCCCGTGACGAGTTCGTCGAGGACTACATATTCCCGGCCCTCAAGGCCAACGCCCTCTATCAGGGCACCTATCCATTGAGCACCGCCATAGCCCGTCCGCTGATAGCGAAGCTTCTGGTGGACGTGGCGAAGGAGGAGGGTGCTAAGTACATAGCCCACGGCTGCACCGCCAAAGGCAACGACCAGGTCCGCTTCGATGTCGGCATCGTATCGCTCGACCCCTCGCTGGGCATAATCGCCCCGATGCGCGAATGGAAGATGACCCGCGACGACGAGATCGAGTACGCCAAGGACCGTGAGATACCGATAATCGTGAAGAAGGAGAGCCCGTTCTCCACCGATGAGAACCTGTGGGGGAGGAGCTGCGAATGCGGCGTCCTCGAGGACCCCTGGACGGAGCCACCGGAGGAGGCGTTCGAATGGACCTCGCCCGTGAGCGGGTCCCCCGACGAGCCCCGTTATGTGGAGTTGGAATTCATGGCGGGAGTGCCGGTCTCCCTTGATGGGGAGCTCATGAAGGGCGCGGAGCTCATCGCTGAGCTGAACCGCATCGCCGGAGAGCACGGCGTGGGGCGCATAGACCACGTGGAGGACCGCCTGGTCGGCCTGAAGAGCAGGGAGATATACGAGTGCCCGGCGGCGCTGTGCCTCATCAAGGCGCATCAGAGCCTTGAGTCCCTGGTCCTTCCCCGCGACCTGCTCGCCTTCAAACGGCCGGTGGAGCAACGCTTCTCCGAGGTGGCCTACGACGGGCTCTGGTTCGGGCCCCTGAGGGAATGCCTCGAGGCGTTCATAGACCAGAGCCAGGAGCATGTCACCGGCGTCGTGAGGCTCAAGCTGCACAAAGGCTGCGCCACGGTGGTGGGGCGCCGCTCGGAATACTCGATATACGACGAGGGCCTGGCCACCTATGCGGAGGG
>PUJZ01000059.1 GCA_003550345.1 Methanomassiliicoccaceae archaeon | reverse complement strand
CTGCGAATGCCCGCCGGCATGCGGGCAGGCGATTCCGTCAAGGTGTTCGACCACGAGGGCGACCTTCTGCTGGTGCCGTGAGGGCCGCAGACCTTATTTTGTCACAGCGGCATGCACCCGGCATGATAATCATGCCCGAGTCCTGGGAGGACATCGTGCTGCGGCTGCTGCGGGCGGCGCAGACCCGCCTCCCGCCGGACGTCAAATGGGCGCTGGAGGCCGCCGCCGCCTGGGAGTCGGACCCCACCGCTCGCTCCCAGCTGGGAGCGATCCTGGACAACTCCTCCCGCGCCGAGTTCCTGGTGCGGCCCATGTGCCAGGACACCGGCCTGCCGGTCTTCTTCGTCAAGGGCCGCATACCGCCGGGCATCGAGGCGAGCATCGCCGCCGGCGTGGCCCGCGCCACCGCCGCCATCCCGCTGCGGCCCAACGCCGTCGACCCGCTGTCGCGCGAGGTGAGCGGGGACAACATCGGCAGCGGGCCGCTGGTCCACTGCCGCCCTAGCGATGCCGATTACACAGAGCTGAGCGTGCTGCCCAAAGGGGCCGGGGCGGAGAACATGTCCCGCCTGGCGATGCTCACCCCCTCCGACGGCGACGACGTGATCAAGGACTTCGTCACGCGCACGGTGCTGCAGGCCGGCGGCCGCCCCTGCCCGCCCACGGTGGTGGGCGTGGGCATAGGGGGGACCGCAGACGCCTGCATGGCCCTCGCCAAGGAGGCCCTGCTCATCCCCTTGGACCAGGAGAACCCCGACCCGCGCCTCCGCCGCCTGGAGGAGGAGCTCTTCGTGGCCCTCAACTCCAGCGGCCTGGGCCCCATGGGCCTGGGCGGCGACACCACCGTCCTCGGCGTGAGGGCGCTGGCGGCCAGCTGCCACACCGCCAGCCTGCCGGTGGCGGTGAACCTCAACTGCTGGGCCGCCCGGCGGGCCAGCGTCCGCGTGCACAGCGACGGCACCGTCGAGTACACTCAGGGGGCATTCCCATGAGGGTGCTGCAGGCGCCGTTGGACGAGGCGGCGGCGAGGTCGCTGCATGCCGGCGATGCCGTCCTCCTCAGCGGCGTGATCGTCACCGCCCGCGACAAGGCCCACCTCCGCGCGCTGAGCATGGCCTCGGCGGGCGAGGAGGTCCCCGAGCTGCAAGGGGCGACGGTATACCACTGCGGCCCCATCGTCCAGGAGCGCAACGGCTACGAGGTGATCGCCGCCGGCCCCACCACCTCGGCGAGGATGAACATGATGGGACCGCGGGCCGTGCGCGAGCTGGGCATCAAGGCGGTCATCGGCAAGGGGGGCATGTCCAAGGAGACGCACGACGCCATGAAGGAGCGCGGCTGCGTCTACCTGGCCGCCACTGGCGGGGCCGCCGTCACCCTGGCGGAGGGGGTCAAGCGGGTGCTCTCCCGCAGCTGGGAGGACCTGGGGATGGCCGAGTCGGTCTGGGAGCTGGAGGTCAAGGACTTCGGCCCCCTGGTGGTGGCGATGGACTCCCACGGCCGCAGCCTCTACGAGGAGACGGAGGCCCGGGTGAACGAGAGGATGCGGCTGCGGGCCGAGGGCAAGCTTTAAGCGTAAACAATCGTAAACACTTACCATGACCAGCAGCAAGGCCTTGGTGGAGGGCGCCCTCGCCCTCGACCGTGTGGAGCGGGTGCCGGTTTTCTACCAGTACCTCGCGGGAGGGCCGGGGCCGTTCAACGCCATCGGCCTTGAGATGGAGGAGTGCTACCGCGATGCGGAGAAGCTCGCGCGCGCCTGCAAGGCGCTGCGGGACGCCTACGGCTACGACAACATCATGGCCGGATGGGGATGCATCGTCCTCGAGGCCCACGCGCTCGGCACCGAGATCGATTTCGTGCGTCCGAACGCATATCCGCAATCGACCCGCCCCTTCCTGGAGGACCCGGCGGCGATAGACTCCCTCGTTGCGGCGGACCCCATGGACAACGAGCTGCTGCGCGTGCGGCTGGAGGCGTCACGCCTGCTCGTCGAGCGCCACGGCGAGGAATACGCGGTTATGGGCAACATGCTTGCCCCGGCGGTGGTGGCCTGGGAGCTGCGCGGCTACGAGGGCTACCTCACCGACATGTTCTTCGAGAAGGAGCTGGCGCACCGCTATCTCAAGGTGATCTCCGAGTCCCTGGCCATCCAGGGGGAGAGGCTGGCCGAGGCCGGCGTCGACACCGTCTTCCTCGAGGATGACTTCACCGCCAGCCAGGAGTACGCCCCGCTGGAGTCGATGCGGGAGTTCGACCTCGATTACGCTGCGCCGGTGGCGAAAAGGCTGCAGCGCCAGGGCCACCGCCTGCTGCTGCACAACTGCACCAAGCTGCCCCTGGTGGAGGAGCAGGTGGAGGCCATAGGCCCCGAGGCGGTGCATTACAACGCCGACAACGTGGAGGACCACGCCGGGATGTGCGCCCGCCTGCGCGGCAAGGTCTGCCTATGCCCCGGCGTGGACGAGGGACTGGTCTACGACGGCCCGCCCTCCCTCATCGAGGAGACGGTGTGGAGGCTGGCCGCCGACGTGAGGGACCATGACGCCTTCATGATGGCCGCCGCCTACGAGGTGCCCTTCCGCACCAGGCCGGAGAACCACGCCGCCCTGCTGGAGGCGGTCAAGGGCCTGAGACCCTAGAGCTCGTCTTCATCATCGGCGAGATAGAGTATGGAGGGGTCCTCCTGCACCTTGCGCCGCAGCAGCAGCGCCGCCCCGAGGAATAAGAACGAGAGCAGCATGCCGACGAACATCAGCGTGTGCGGCAGGTCCTGGGCGAAGAGGTAGGCGGG
>PUJZ01000076.1 GCA_003550345.1 Methanomassiliicoccaceae archaeon | reverse complement strand
GATTTTTTGTCAATGGAAGTGACGCCGATGTATTGGGAAATTGTCATGATCGCAATTGCTGCTGCTACATTAAAATGCCTACCAGGGCGGGTGACTATGCGACAATCACAATCAATCAGCAGTTGGTTCTTGTCAGGGCTAAGTAATAAAAATATTAAGATATTTAACAATATGGCACTTTTTATTTATATTTGAATGATAATATGGATATTATTATTTCTTTTGGAGAATGTCACCATCTTTTTCCTTCCTGCATCAGTTTATGCAGGATGAAATCACCATAAAAGACCATCAACCCCTGCAACGAATGCAATAGAAACGACCGGCAGCGTTAGGTCAGTCAGCGACTCCACCCTACCCTGTCATCCAGCACCAAAGCAGATGAAAAAAGACTTTTACCAGGAGATCATCAAAAAGGCAAATTTTGGCTATGCGCACCACGAAATTATGCTGGATGAACATGGCAAGCCCATTGATTATCGCTACCTGGATGTAAATCAAGCTTTTCGGGATTTAACCGGCATCAAGGACAAGTACATTGTTGGGAAAACAGTCACCGGGCTTATTCCCGGTATCCGGTCCGAGAAACTGGACTGGGTGAATTTTTACGGCAAAATTGCCCTTGAGGGTGGCGAGGAAAATTTTGAACAATATGCAGAGCATCTGGGGATATGGTACCGGGTGCATGCATACTCCAACGAAAAGTTTTTTTTCACCACCATCTTCACCGACATCAGCCAGAAAAAGGCATTGCAACATTACAGGAAGCATCTAAAAATGGCGCAGTCTTTCACTGGCACGGGATCCTGGGAGTATGACATCAACACAGGGGTTCTTCTCTGGTCAGCCGAGTGTGAAAAGCTCTTTGGTCTGGAGGAAGGCTCTTTTGAGGGCACTTTTGAAGATTTTCTCAGCCGGGTGCATCCTGAAGACAGAGACTATGTTGCAAGGGTCAATAAACCGATCACGGAGCTCAAAGAAGGTGTACCGCTCCAATACGATCACCGGGTCATCAAAAAGGACGGTACCGTAATTTGGGTCAGAGAGACTGCCGGTGTAGTGGATGACACGGATGGTAAGCCGGCAATGATCGTTGGCTTTGTCCACGACATCACGGAACAAAAAGACATTGCAGCCGCCCTTGAACAGGAAGAAAAACTGCGGCAGATCGTCAATAACATTGATGGCGCTTTTTGGCTGATGTCAGCAGATATGAGGGAGACACTGTATTTGAGCCCGAATTTTGAGAATATTGTTGGCATTCCGGTAGAACAAATACAAGGAAAATTAGATGCATTCATTGATGCGATACATGAAGAAGACAGGGAAGGTGTCGTAAAGAAGTACCAAGAATTTTTAAGTACTGGCAAATATGACCAAGAATACCGCATCCGGAGGCCGGATGGAGGTCTCCGGTGGGTCCACGCCAATGGGTTTCCGGTAAAGGATGAGCAAGGCCAGGTGATCAGGTATGCAGGTTTCATTCAGGACATCACCGAAAATAAAACTGCAGAGATCGTGTCGAAACGCCTGCAGAGGTCCTATAAGGATGAGCTTGACTTCAGGAAGTTTTTGTTTCAAGGCAACAGGGACGGGCTGGTGATCTTGAACAATGACCATAAAGTGGTTGACTCGAACCAGGCTTTTTGCAAAATGCTGGGTTATACGCCAGAGGAGCTCAAGAGTTTGCATACTTGGGATTTTGATGCCCTGACCACGGAGGAAGAGGTCAAGGACGCCTTTGATACAACGATTGATGTGGATTATACATTTGAATCACAGCACCGCAGAAAAGATGGCTCCGTCTACGACGTGGAGATCAGTGCCAGGAGTTTTCAATGGCGGGGCGAAAGGCTCGTGGTTTGCACCTGTCGTGATATCAGCGAGCGCAAACAAGCAGAAAAAGAGCTCAAGGAGTATGAAGAACGCACCAATCAATTGCTACGGCAAACCCGCACCACATTATTTGAGTTAGACCCTGATGGGCTGTACATTTACCTGAGTCCCTCCGTGCAAGAAATGACAGGTTATACGGTAGACGAACTCGCTGAAAAGAAGCATTTTTATGACATCGTACCTGAGCAGTATCGCGACGCGGTAAAGGAGTCGGCGCTTAAGCAAATGAGGCAGCAATTGAAATTTTCCGGTTTAATTTCTCCGCTGGAAAAAAAAGATGGCACAGCGCTTTGGATAGAAACCTCGGCGATGCCAGTATTGAATGATGACGGTACATTGCTTAAATACAGGGGAACCTCTACCGACATTACCGAACGTTACCTTGCAGAGGAGGCATTAAAAAAATCCGAGGAGAAATACCGCATCGTGGCGAACAACACCTACAATTGGGAGTTCTGGGAGAGTCCGGAAGGTGCGTTCCATTACCACTCGCCGGCCTGCCGGGAGATCACCGGATACAGTCCTGAGAAGCTTCAAAAAGACAAAAACCTTTTCCTGGACTTAATCCACCCTGATGACCGGCAGGCATACCTGGATCATCACCAGGAGGCAAAACAGGTGCATAAGAAGCGTTACCACCGCTTCAGGGTCAAAACCACCGATGGACAAACCAAACATATCGAACACCTGTGCCGTCCTGTATTTGATGAAGACGAAAACTTCCTTGGCATCAGGGGAACCAATGTAGACATCACTGAACGGGTTGAAGCAAAACAAAAACTGGTGAAAGCGATGGAAGAGGCGGAAGAGGCCAGCCGCCTGAAAACCGCATTCATCGACAACATTACCCACGAGCTCCGCACGCCACTGAACGGAATCATTGGTTTTGGCCAGCTTTTGGCCCAGTCCAACATTACCAGTGATG
>PUJZ01000017.1 GCA_003550345.1 Methanomassiliicoccaceae archaeon | reverse complement strand
TCCTGGTGCTGCCGGGGGACAACGTGATAAGCCCCGAGGGGGTGAAGGACCTCCTCGCCGCCGATGAGACCAACTGCGCCCTCCTGGCCCGCAGCCCCATGCCCTCGAAGTACGGGGTGGTGGAGCTCAGCGACTCCATCGTCTCCAGCATCGAGGAGAAGCCCAGCCGCGCTGAGACATGCATAATCAGCACGGGCATATACCGGCTCAGCAAGGAGGCGCTGAAGAGCATGGAGGCGCCGGTGGCCAAAGGGAGCACCGGGCTGACGGACGTGCTCTCCTCGATGCTGCCCGAGCTCTCCATGAAGGGCATAATCACCCGGGGCTCATGGTGCGACGCCGTGTATCCCTGGGACGTGATCGACATGAGCTCACGCATGGTGTCCCTGGAGGGGCAGAGCATCGCCGGCAGGGTGGAGTCGGGGGCGGTCATGAAGGGGCCGGTGGCGGTAGGCGAGGGGACCCGCATCAGGGCGGGCTGCTACATCGAAGGCCCGGTCATAATCGGCAAGGGCTGCGACATCGGCCCCAACGTGGCCCTATTCCCGGTGAGCATCATCGGCGACAACGTCTCGGTGTCATCCTTCAGCCATATCTCGGGGTCGGTGGTTCTCTCCGGCTCGAGCATAGACAGCCACTGCCACATCAGCCGCTCGCTCATCGACTCCAATGTGCATGTGGGGGCCCATTTCTGCAGCGCCAGCCAGAACACCTACGGCAATGTCAAGGATGACCTGATACCGCTCAACGACATCGGCTGCGTCATCGGCTCCAACACCGAGATAGGGTGCGGGGTCAGCGTCTCGCCGGGGGCGGTGGTGGGCACCCATTGCCGTCTGCGCGACGGCACCACGGTCAGAGGGAACATAAACGACCGTTCGGAGGTATACTGATGTGCGGGCTGATAGGCTATTCCGGGCCCAGGGACGTCTCCGGCGTCCTCCTGGAGTCCTTGCGGAAACTGGAGTACCGGGGCTACGACTCGGCCGGCGTGGCGGTGGTCAACGGGGCATTGGAGGTGCACAAGGAGAAGGGGGAGATCTCCGTGATGGAGAGCAGCATGCCGCCGATGCAGGGCCACACCGGCATCGGCCACACCCGCTGGGCCACCTGCGGCGCCCCGTCCTGGAAGAACGCCCACCCCTTCCTCAGCCAGGACCGCAAGATCGCCCTGGTGCACAACGGCATCATCGAGAACCATAACCAGATACGCAAAGGGCTGCTCGAGAACGGCACGGTGTTCAGCTCGGATACCGACACCGAGGTCCTGGTGCACCTAATATCGCATTACCACAAGGGCGACCTCCACGCCGCGGTGCGCCGCGCGCTCGACGACGTCAGGGGGACCTACTCGATCGCGGTGGTCGAGGAGTACTCCGACGAGGTGGTGGTGGCCAAGAAGGAGAACCCCCTGGTGCTGGGCCTGGGCCTGAACGAGAACTTCGTCGCTTCGGACGTCACCGCCCTGCTGGAGTACACCTCGGACGTGGTGTACATGGAGGACGGCGAGAGCGCCGTCATATCGCCGCGGGGGATATCGCTGTACGGGGCCGACGGCTCCGCCGCCGACCGCCCCCCCTCCAAGGTGCAGTGGAGCATGGAGGAGGCCCGCAAGGGCGGATTCGAGCACTACATGCTGAAGGAGATCTTCGAGCAGCCGCGCAGCATCAGCGAGACCATAATCAGCTACATCGACGAGCTCGAGATGCTGGAGATACTCCCCACGAGGAAGAAGGTGGACATGGTCAAGATACTGGCCTGCGGGACCTCATACAACGCCGGCATGGTGGGGAAGTACGTCATCGAGGAGCTCTCAGGGATACCGGTGCAGGTGGAGATAGCGTCCGAGTACCGCTACACCACCAAGACGAACCGCTGCCCCCTGGTGGTGCTGATAACGCAGAGCGGCGAGACCGCCGACACGCTGGCAGCCTGCCGCGAGGCCAAGGACCGGGGGTCCTTCACGCTGGCGATAACCAACGTGGTGGGCTCGAGCATAACCCGCGAGGCGGACGCGGTGCTCTTCACCAAGGCCGGCCCGGAGATAAGCGTGGCCGCCACCAAGACCTACACCGCCCAGCTGATAGCCGTCTACCTCCTGGCGGCCAGGCTCGGCTACATGAACAGGAGCATGGGGGACGAGGAGATGCGCATCTTCAAGGCCTCCCTCCGGGCCCTGCCCAACAAGGTCTCGGAGATCCTGGACCGCGCCCAGGGCCTGCAGGCGGCCGCAGCGATGTTCCGCGATGCCACCTCGGCCTTCTTCATCGGCCGCAACCGCAACTTCCCTTCGATGATGGAGGGGGCCCTCAAGCTCAAGGAGATATCTTACGTGCACGCGGAGGGCTATGCCGCCGGCGAGCTGAAGCACGGCCCGCTAGCCCTACTCGATGAGCGCACCCCGCTGGTGGCGGCCTGCCTGGGGGACCACACCTATGACAAGATGGTCTCCAACGTGTCCGAGGTGGCCGCCCGCGGGAGCCCCATACTCCTGATAGCCAACGACGACAACGAGGACTGCGAGACCCTGGCGGACCAGATAGTGCGGATACCCCCCATCGAGCCCCTCTTCAGCCCGGTGACGCTGGCGGTGGCGCTGCAGCTCCTCTCCTACTACGTCGCCAAGGAGAGGGGCATGCCCATCGACAAGCCCCGGAACCTGGCGAAGAGCGTGACCGTGGAGTGATCAGGCCAAGGACTCGGGGCAGACGGAGCGGCGCGAGCAGCCGCGGCATTTGCCCGGGCGGTTGTGGTTGCGGTGGACGTCATTGCTCTCGCGCAGGCGGCGCATCTCCTCCAATTTGAGGAGGACCAGCTCCTCCAGGGCCTCGTCGAACTCGATCTCGAACTCCTTCCATCCGTAGCGCAGCAGCCCCCGCTCCACCCTTTGGCCCTCCAGCTCCCCCACGATTATGCAGTAGGCGCCCAGCTGCAGTATGTGGGAGAAGAGGGGCCCCCGGGGCACCCTGCCGGTCTTGATCTCCACCGGCACCAGGTCGTTGTCGCGGCGCAGTATGATGTCCGGCCGGCCGCTGAGCCCGTGCCTCTCGGAGACCAGCAGCTCGGACGGCCCCTCGCCCACGTAGACCACGTCGCCCTTCAAGGAGTTGCTCCGCTGCAGGCCGAGCAGGTCGCCGGTGAGGAGGTGGTGCAGAGCGAGGATCACCACGGTTATGACGAACCAGAAGACGGCCAGCAGGAAGTACATGCCCCCGTCCACCGCGTCCATCTGAATGAAGGCCATCGTGTTGAGGGACACCATCATCATCAGTACGCTGATGGCGACCAGCACCATCTCGTTGAAGGTGTAGCGGTACCAGCGGCCGTGCAGGTAGGCGCGGTGCAGCAGCATGAGCCCGATGGCGAGCCATACCAAGGATATGATGAACAGCCACCCCGCCTGCAGCTCGCCCTCGAGCTCCAGGAGTCCCAACGTGAAAAGCGCCAGGAGGTTCGCGACCATGGCCACCGAGATGATGAACGAGAAGCGCAGCTCCCAGCCCCCCTGCTCCTTCGACTTGAGGGTCAGGAGGGACCTCGATATCCGCTGATGCTCATCGGAGCCGGCGACGAGCTGCTCGTTATGCACGTCCCCCTCCTTGGCCAGCCACCAGGAGAGGGGGCAGTACCCGTACCTCTCCAGGTCGCTGGCGGATATGAGGTCATTCTTCGACATCCATGTCTAGCAACGACATGTCGCTTATAAATACGTCCTCCGGGGGCTCGAGGTCGTCCAGGTACCCGAACCAATAGACCACCAGCCCCGGGCCGAAGAGCTCCGTGTAGGGGACCAGCTGCTTGCGGGCGTTGAAGCGGAACTCCGGCGTGTCGCCGAAGGTGGCCTTGCTCTCGATCCACATGATCTCCATGCCGTTGACCTTGATGGGCTCCTCGAAGAGCGAGTCGGGCGTCTTGGCGTAGACGCCGCGCAGGTCCTCCTCGGTGCGGTACTCGATGCCCTGCTCGTCAAGCCAGTTCTCGAGCAGTACCTCGCCCCACTCCCCCCGCTTGCGCTGCTCCTCGTTGGCCCAGGGGGAGTAGACGTAGTCGTTGCGGTTGATCTCCTCGATCTCCCGCCTGATGCGCTTGTCCTTGATCTCCTCCTCGCCGCGGATATGGGACCAGAACTTCTTCCGGCTCCATCCCATCTCCTCGAAGACGAACATCGCCGTCAGTATGGGGGGGAAGCGCTGGCGCTTCGATATCTCCATAAGGCTGTGCCCTTGGCGCCAGTCCTTCAGCATCCTCCCGGTGTTGTTCTTGACCTTGTAGAAGCTCTTCTTCACGTCCCTGGTTACCTTCTGGGTGTGCAGGACCATGAGGAGCTCGCGGTCATAGCCCTTCTTGGCCAGGCGCTCGACCTCCTCCGGCGTGGAGAGCTTATGGTACAGGTCCTTGTATTCTTGGTATCTCATCTTCAAACACTCTGTTGCGATTATAGTGATGCGGTCATCTATCCCGCGGAGGGATCACAGCTCGGAGACCAGGCGCTCAACCGCCGTGAACGCCACGTCCCTCACCATCGAGGTGGGCGGGCAGTAGGCGTTCTCGTAGCGGGAGAGGAAGTCCTTGGCCCCCACGCCCTCCAGTACCGCGGCGCTGAGCCAATTGATCCTTCCGGTGGCATCCTCCCCGGATATCATCTGGGCCCCGACCAGCCTTCCGGTGGACCTCTCCGCCAGCACCTTGACGGTCATCGGCGTCCCCCCCGGGTAGTAGCGCGCCCGGGTGAGCCCGTGGGCGACGCCGCTGGCCACTTCGATCCCGTACCATCCGGCCAGGCTGCTGGAGATGCCGGTGCCGGCGACCTGCAGCTCGCCTATCACGCTGACCCAGGGGCTGGTGACCCCCTCATGCATGGCATTGCCTCCGGCGGCGTTGATGCCCGCCACCCGGCCCTGCCTCACCGCGCTCGAGCCGAGCTGGCTCATGGTGGGCCCGGGCAGCACCGCCGATTCGCACTGCACCACATCGCCGCAGACGAAAACATTGGGGACCAGCCGGCCGTTGCGATAGGGCCGCATGCCGGGGGAGACCCTCACCGCGCCGAGGGTCCCGATGTCCAGCCCCATCTGGGAGGGAAGCTCCAGGTTCGCCCGCACCCCGGTGCTGAAAACGGCCATCCCGCAAGGGATCCTCTCCCCGGATACGGTAACCGACTCCACCGACCGCTCCCCGTCGACGCTCTGTATGGGCGCCCCCATCACGAAACGGACCCCTCTGCCCTCCAGATAGGCGCGCAGATCGGCGGCGAGGTCGGGGTCGAGTATGCGGGGGACCACCTGGTCCATCATCTCGATGACGGTGACGCCCTTCCCCGCCTCCTTCATCGCCAGCGCCATCTCCAGGCCGATGACGCCCGCCCCGATTATGGCCACATCGTCAACGGACGCCATCCCTTCCTCGATGGCCTTGCCGTCGTTTATGGTCCGCACCACATGCACACCGGGAAGGCCGGTGCCGGGTATGGGGGGAATGAAGACCTGGCCCCCGGTGGCGAGCACGAGCCTGTCGAAGGTGAAATCCTCGCCCCCTGCGGTCAGCACGCAGGACCCCAGGTCTACGGACGTGACCTTGGTGAGGGTCCTCACGTCGATGCCGCGCTCCTGGCGGTAGTACTCGGGGTCATGCATGACGATGCTCTCCCAGCCGGTCCTCCCTTCCAGGACCCAGGGGATGACGCAGGGCGAGTAGGCGATGTGCTCGTCCTCGGTGAAAAGAACTATCTCGGCGCCCGGGTCCTCCCTTCTGGCCGTCGAGGCGGCGGTCATCCCCGCCGCCCCTGAGCCTATGACCGCTATCTTCAATGACATCGATGCACCTTCCTCGATTATTGATAATAAAGATATTAAAGTATCCATCGTATCAGACGGCCATGGAGGGCCGATTTGGCTAGGAAGCGCGACCTTGACAGGCCAGAGGCTCTGTGGAAGGAGAAGGACATGGCCGACGGCCGGGAGGTGGACGCCATGGTGCTCATCCTCCGCACCAGCGGCTGCTCCTGGTCCCGCCGCGGCGGCTGCAGCATGTGCGGCTACAACAGCGCCAGCGACAGCGAGGTCAACGCCGGGAACCTGCTCGCCCAGCTGGAGGCGGCCATGGAGCGCTACGACGGCGAGCCGTTCGTGAAGATCTACACCTCGGGCAGCTTCCTCGATGGGAGGGAGGTGCCGCCGGAGGCCCGCGATGAGATACTGCAGTCCTTCTCGGCCGCGAGGAGGCTGCTGGTGGAGAGCCGACCCGAGTTCGTCGACGCCGACTCGCTCTCCCCGCTGCCCCGGGGCAGCACGGTGGCCATCGGCCTGGAGAGCTCCGACGACGAGGTCCTGGCCCGCTCTGTGCGAAAAGGCTTCTCCAGCGCGGACTACCTGCGGGCGGCGGAGGCGATCAAGGCCGGGGGCATGAGGCTCCGCAGCTACCTTCTGCTCAAGCCCCCCTATCTCAGCGAGACGGCGGCCATTGAGGACGCCAAGGCCTCGGTGGCCTTCGCGTCGCTGCATGGCGACGAGGTCTCCCTCAACCCGGTGAACGTGCAGAAGGGGACGGTGGTGGAGAGGCTATGGCGCCGCGGCGACTACCGGCCCCCCTGGCTATGGTCCCTGCTGGAGGTCCTCCGTTCCGCCCCGGAAGGGGGGGCGAGGATCATGTCATCCCCCAGCGGGGGCGGCACGCCCCGGGGGGTGCACAACTGCGGCTCCTGCGATGCAAAGATACTTGAATCGGTCCGCGACTTCTCCTTCAGCCAGGACCGGGGCCTCCTCGAGGCCCCCGGCTGCGGCTGCCGCCAAGAATGGCGGCGCTATCTGCGCGACGAGTCCTCGCTGCTGACCTCGGTGGACGTGGACAGGCATCTGGAGGACCGGGCGGCGATCGCTTGGAGGAGATGAGATGGTGGAGTACGACATCAAGAAGGGATGGTATGCCAAGATAGAGGGAGACGGCCTCAAGGCCCTGATGGAGGAGGCCTTCGGCGAGGTGAGGGAGGAGGGCGATCTCCTGGTCAGCTCTTACGGGGCCATGAGCCGGGTGGAGGCCAAGGTCATCAGCAAGACCCAGCTCCATGTGGCCACCGAGGCCGACCCCGAGGCGGAGGACGCCACCATACTGGATACCAAGAGGGCGCTCAACCGCTTCGTCGAGGCCGCCACCGGCTTCGACGCCAAGGCGCGGATGAAGCGCGCCCAGAAGAAGGCCAAGGAGGGCAAGCTCTGAAAGGGCCCCTACCGTATCCTTTTTATACTACCGCTCTATTGACAACCAAGCGCTGAACACGTTGAGGATGTCCGACCAGACGCCCTGGGCAATGCTTGGCAACCCTCGTTCATACTCATGTCGGTTCTTATCGAGATGAATATGGCGTCACGGTCGGAAGCACCGGAAATGTGACAGTCAATCGATACGAAAGGCGAGATTAGCGAAGATACTCTCGCCTGGTATGAGGGAATATCATGCCGCAAAGAAGACGTCCTAAACGAGGTTCGAGAGCCTACGGCCCGCGGAAGAGGGCCTCCAGGCAGACACCAAGGCTAGACTCATGGCCTGAGATCAGCGGAGCCCCTAAGGTACAGGGATTCGCCGGTTACAAGGCCGGAATGACACATGCGTTCATCACGGACAGCCGTGAGAGCAGCACCACCTCCGGACAGGAGGTCCAGGTCCCGGTGACCGTGCTCGAGGTGCCGCCCATGAGGGTGGCGGCCGTCCGTTTCTACGAGGCGAGCGAGTACGGCCTCAGGACGCTCGGCGAGGTATGGGCCAACGAGCTCGACCCGCTGCTCTCCCGCCGGCTCAGCGTGCCCAAGGACCACAACGACGCATCGTTCTCCAAGTACGAGGGCGCGGACATCGAGGACGTCCGCGTGCTCGCCTACACCCAGCCCCGGCTGGTCAAGGGGATCCCCAAGAAGGTCCCCGACCTCATGGAGCTGAGGATCGGCGGCGGGACCATCGATGAGCGCGTGGAGCTCGCCAGAGGCATCCTGGGCACGGAGATAGGCATCTCCGACTTCGCCGGCGAAGGCTCGCTGGTCGACGTCTCGGCGGTGACCAAGGGCAAGGGCTTCCAGGGCGCCGTGAAGCGCTTCGGCGTGAAGCTGCTCGACCACAAGAACAGCAAGCACCGCCGCATGATAGGCAACCTGGGGCCGAAGAGGCCCGGATACGTCAGGCCCACCGTCCCCATGGCGGGGCAGATGGGCTACCATCAGCGCACCGAGTTCAACAAGCAGATAATCAAGATCGGCGCCGAAGGGGCGGAGATAAGCCCCAAGGGCGGCTTCCTTTCTTACGGAGAGGTTTCCAACCCCTACGTGCTGGTGCACGGTTCCGTACCCGGTCCGGCCAAGAGGCTGGTCAGGTTCAGGGACCCCGTGCGCGTGAGCAAGAAGTCGGCCGAGCCGGTCAGCATAACCTACGTCTCCACAGAGTCCAAGCAGGGGGCCTGAAGATGGCTAGCAAGGAGAGATCAACCAACGTCTACTCGCTGAGCGGGGATGTGGTCAAGAGCATCGCCGTTCCCCCGGCGTTCGAGACCCCCTTCCGCCCCGATATGATCAGAAGGGCGGTCGTGGCCGCGGAGGCCAACCGGAGGCAGCCCTACGGCCCGTCCAAGATGGCGGGCATGAGGCACGCCGTCAGCACCTGGGGCAAGGGCCGCGGCGTCGCCAGGGTGCAGAGGCTGACCCAGGGCCGCCGCGGCGCCGAGTCGCCCAACAACGTCACCGGGCGCCGCGCCCACCCGCCGGTCCCGGAGAAGGACTGGTCCAAGAAGATGAACCAGAAGGAGCGCGCCCTCGCCCGCCTGTCCGCCCTCGCCGCCGTCGGCGACGAGAGCGCCGTCAGGTCGCGCGGGCACCTCTTCGAAGGCGAGCTCCGCTTCCCCCTGGTGATGGAGGACGGGGTCCAGGAGCTCTCGGCCACCGCCGAGGTCTACCGCGCGCTGTCGTCCATCGGCCTCGAGGACGACCTCGTCAGGGCCAAGGAGGGCCGCAAGATACGCGCCGGCAAGGGCACCATGCGCAACCGCAAGTACAAGACCCCGCGCAGCCTGCTGCTGGTGGTCTCCGACAGGGACGCGCCGGTGTTCAAGGGCGCCGCCAACATCCTCGGCGTCGAGGTCGCTTCGGTGGACTCCCTCAACTCCAGCATACTCGCCCCCGGCGGATCGCCCGGAAGGCTGACGGTGTTCAGCGAGTCCGCCCTCAGGAAGATAGGAGAGTGGCGAGCATGAAGAAGGACAGCATCCTGATACACCCCTACGTGACCGAGAAGTCGATGAACCACCTCTCCGGCTCGCCCGTGCAGGGCTACCGCGACGGCAACCGACTGGAGTTCATCGTGCACCGCGACGCCGACAAGGCTGAGATAAAGGCGGCCTTCGAGGAGCGCTTCGATGTCAAGGTGGAGAAGGTCTGGACCAGGATAGAGAAGAACGGCAAGCACGCCATAATCAAGCTTGCCGAAGGCTACTCCGCCGAGGAGGTAGGCTCCAGGATAGGAGTGTTCTGAGGGGAGATAGACATGGGAAAGAGACTGATAACGCAGAGAAGGGGGCGAGGAGGCTCCCACTACCGTTCCCCCAGCCACAGGCACCTCTCCGAGGCGTCCCACCCCCGCAACGACAGCGGAGTCGGCAAGATATTGGACCTGGTCCACGCCCCCGGCAGGACCAGCCCCATGGCGCTGGTGGATTTCGACGGCAACAAGGTCTACACCATAGCCGCTGAGGGCATGAAGGTCGGACAGGACATGCAGGTGGGCGACGTGGCCCAGCTGCGTCCCGGCAACGTCATGCCTCTGGGGAGCATCCCCGAGGGCACTCCGGTCCACAACCTGGAGAAGCTGCCTGGCGACGGCGGCAAGTTCATACGCACCGCCGGGACCAGCGGCACCGTCGTCAGCCGCGGCAACAAGGTCACGGTGATGATGCCCTCCGGCGCGATGAAGGCCTTCGACCCCAAATGCCGAGGCGCGGTAGGCATCGTGGCCGGCAGCGGCAGGACCGACAAGCCCATGGGCAAGTCGGGGAAGAAGTTCCACAGCTACCGCTCCAGGAGCAAGGCGAATGTGAAGGTGAGCGGCGTGGCGATGAACCCCGTCGACCACCCCCACGGCGGCGGAAGCCACCAGCACGTGGGGGTGCCCAGCACCGTGAGCAGGAACGCTCCCCCGGGCAGGAAGGTGGGCCGCCTTTCGCCCAAGAAGAAGAAGAGGAGGAAGTGATCTAAATGGCAAGAAGAAAGAAGATCATGGCCGGCTCGGCGAAGGCATCTAGGAGGAGGGCCCGTAAGAAGGCCAGCGCGATACAGGCGCGGAGGAAGAAGGAGTTCACCTATCGCGGTTACACCATGGAGGAGCTCCTGGAGATGCCCTTCGATGAGATGTTGGAGCTCCTCCCTTCACGGGCGAGGCGCACCTATGAGCTGGGCCTCAACCCTGAGCAGAAGGTCCTGGTGGACAAGCTGAAGGCCTCCGACGGCCAGACTGTCCGGACCCACCGCCGCGACATCCCGGTCATACCGCAGTTCGTGGGCAAGTCCGTGGCCGTGTACACAGGTAAGGAATTCAAGGAGATCGAGATCAAGCCGGAGATGATCGGCCACTTCCTGGGGGAGTTCGCCCTCACCCGGAGGACGCCGCAGCACTCCGGACCGGGCGTCGGCGCCACCAGGTCGTCGAAGTTCATGCCGCTGAAGTGAGGTGAGATGATGGCAGGATACACAGTGCAGACAGATCCGGACGTCACCGCCAAGGCAATCGGCAAGGAGCTTCCCATATCCCCCCGGCACTCCCGCGAGATATGCAAGATGATCCGCGGCATGGACGTGGAGGAGGCCAAAGGCGTGCTCGGCGAGGTGATCGAGCTGAAGAAGGCGGTGCCGATGCGCCGCTTCAAGAAGCGCGTCTCCCACAAGGCCGGGGTAGGCCCCGGCCGCTACCCGCAGAAGGCCGCCAAGGCCATATTGAAGGTGGTGGAGAACGCCGCCGCCAATGCGGAGTACAAGGGCCTGGAGCCCGACAGCATGGTGCTGGCGACGGTCTCCTCCTCTCTGGGGAGGACCATACCGGGCCACCGCCCCCGTGCCTACGGCCGCGCCACCCAGTGGAACCAGCAGACGGTCAACGTGGAGATCGTCCTGGAGGAGGTTGAGTAATCATGGCGTCAGAACGCAGATTCGTCGCCGAGAACGTCCGCAGGGTCCTTCTCAAGGAGTACCTCATGAAGGAGGTAAGCAGGGCGGGATTCGGCGGATTGGACATACAGAGGACACCCATGGGGACCCGCGTGGTCCTCACCACCGAGAGGCCAGGCCTGGTCATCGGCAGGCGCGGTCAGACCATCAAGAACCTGACCAGCGCCATCGAGAACAACTTCGGCTTCGACAACCCTCAGATCGAGGTGCAGGAGGTCGAGGACCCCAACCTCAACGCCCAGATAATGGCGGAGAAGCTCGCCTTCGCGCTGGAGCGCGGATGGCACTTCCGCCGCGCTGGCCACTCCTCGGTGCGACGCATAATGGAGTCCGGCGCCCGCGGCTGCCAGGTGGTGGTCTCCGGCAAGCTCACCGGGCAGAGGCACCGATGCGAGAAGTTCAAGGACGGCTACATCAAGTTCTGCGGCGAGCCCAAGCTGCAGTTCATCGACAGCGGCTACGCGGTCGCCAAGCTGAAGCAGGGCGTCATCGGCTGCACGGTGGAGATAATGAGGCCGGGG
The DNA here is from genome assembly GCA_003550345.1 of Methanomassiliicoccaceae archaeon. GTDB lineage: Archaea > Thermoplasmatota > Thermoplasmata > Methanomassiliicoccales > Methanomethylophilaceae > PWHV01. Next base: position 82,511 of record PUJZ01000017.1, on the reverse strand, counting down.
TCGACACTGCCCTCGGACATAACCGTCATCTCCAAGACGGAGGCGGCCGACGTCCTCCCTGAGCTCTTCGCCGCCCCGGCGGAGGACTCCGAGGAGATGGAGGACGCCGTCCTCGAGGCCGACGATGCCGTCGAGGAGCCCATTGAGGAGCCCGTCGAGGAGCCCGCAGCCGGGTCCGAGCCCGAAGCTGAGGAGGCGGCCGCCAACCCCGCAGAGGAGACGGCGGAGAACGCCGCCGAAGGGCCCGCTGAGGAGGCGCCCGGAGAAGCGGAGGAGGAGCAATGACATCCATAAAGGCCTCTGAGGCAAGAGAGATGAGCGCCGAGGAGCGCGAGCAGAAGCTCAAGGAGCTCAGGGACGAGCTCATGCACGAGAGGGGCACCGCCGCCATGGGCGGGGCGCCCGCCAACCCGGGCATGATAAGGACCCTGAGGACCAACATCGCCCGCATCCTCACCGTCCAAAGGGAGGAGAAGAGGTAATGGCGGAGATCTGCCCCGTATGTGGACTTCCGAAAGAGCTCTGCATGTGCGAGGAGATAGCTCGCGAGCAGCAGAGCGTGAGGATCAGCACTGACAGCCGTAGATACGGCAAGACCGTCACCGTCATCGAGGGGATCGATGAGAACGACATAGACATAGACGACCTGGCTAGACAGCTCAAGAACCGATGCGCCGCCGGAGGCACCGCCAAGGACGGCCGCATCGAACTCCAGGGGAATCACAAGAAGAAGGTGAAATCCGTGCTGGAGGACATGGGCTTCTCGGCCGAGGTCCGGTGACATGAAGAAGAAGGATCTGATGAGAATGGAACTCATAGGCTTGAGCACGGAAGTGGTGTCGCGCGGCACGTTCAACGGCATGCGCGGCAGGGTCGTGGACGAGACCCGCAACACGTTCGTCATCTCCACCCCCAAGGGGGAGAGGACGGTGCCCAAGGAAGGCAACGAGTTCCTCTTCACATACGATGAACAGGGCATAGCCATACAAGGTTCAGACATACTGCACCGACCAGAGGACAGGATAAAGAAGGTTAGGTGATCCCATGGATAGCAAGATCAGAGACATAGGCATCGACGTCAACCCTCCCGCCTCCACCTGCAACGACCCCAACTGCCCCTTCCACGGAACCCTTTCCGTGCGCGGCAGGCTGATCGACGGCAAGGTGGTCTCCACCAAGATGGACAAGACCGCGGTGGTTGAGAAGAAATACCTGAGATACCAGAACAAGTACGAGAGATACGAGAAGAGGACGGGCCGTTACTCGGTCCACGCCCCCTCCTGCATGGAGATAGGGCCGGGGGACGAGGTCAGGATAATGGAGTGCCGCCCCATCAGCAAGACCGTCTCTTTCGTGGCCATTGAGAAGAGGTGAAGGGCATGAAGGGATTGGCAGGCAATCAGACCAAAGGCATCCAGACCGGCACCAGGCTCGATGTGGTGGACAACACCGGAGCCAAGGTGATAGAGGTCATAGCGGTGCCCGGCTACAAAGGGGTGGCGCGGAGATCCCCCCGCGCCGCCGTGGGCGACATTGTGATAGGATCGGTGAAGAAGGGCACCCCGGAGATGAGGCGTCAGATAGTGCACGCGGTCATCGTCAGGCAGAAGAGGCCCTACCGCCGCCCCGACGGGACCATGGTCTTCTTCGAGGACAACGCCGCGGTGGTTACCACCGAGGAGGGCGACACCAAGGGGACCGACATCAAGGGCCCGGTGGCCCGCGAGTCCGCCGAGAGGTGGCCCCGCGTATCGGCGACGGCGTCGATGATAGTGTGAGGTGGGCAAGATGGTAAAGAGCAGCAAAGCCAGAAAGCAGAGGAAGGCGCATTACAACGCTCCCAACCATGCTCGCAGGAAGGCAGTGGCCTCCCCCCTCAGCCCCGAGCTGAAGGAGAAGTACGGCAAGAGGTCGATGCCCGTCGTCGCCGGGGACACCGTGATGGTGACCCGCGGCAACGAGGACGTGCGCGGCATCGAGGGAAAGGTCCTGGAGGTCAAGACCAGGACGGGCAGGGTGAGCGTCGAGGGCGTCACCGCGGCCCAGGCGGACGGCACCGAGGTCAGCGCCCCGGTGCACGCGTCGAACGTTATGATAACCAAGCTGGAGCTCTCCGACGAATGGCGGAAGGACAAGCTCCTGAGGAAGAATGAGGTGGCAGAATGAGCGGCTATATGAAGAGGCTCACCGCGCCCAGGACCTGGCCCATCAAGAGGAAGGTAAGCACCTGGGTGACGAAGCAGTCCCCCGGCCCGCATTCGGTGGAGAACAGCATGCCCGCCCTGCTGCTTGTCAGGGATGTGCTAGGGCTCTGTGACACCGCCCGCGAGGCGGAGGGGATCATCGGCAGGAGAGAGATACTCGTCGACGGCAGGAAGGTGAAGAGCGCCAAGATGCCCATCGGCATCATGGACGTCGTCACCGTCCCCAAGCTCGACGCGAACTACCGCGTCCTGCTCAGCGACAAGGGCAAGATAACACTGATGCCCATCGAGGCCGCTGACGCCGCCTGGAAGCTGGTGCGTGTCGAGGACAAGACCTCGGTCAAGGGCGGCAGGGTGCAGATCAACCTGCACGACGGGCGGAACATCGTCCTCGACGAGGACAGGTACCGCACCGGGGACGTCCTCAAGATGGCCGTCCCCAGCCAGGAGATAATCGACCACTACCCCCTCGACAAGGGAGGGGTGGCGCTGGTGATCCGCGGCAGCCTCGCCGGAGAGGTGGCCACCGTGGAGGAGTACCAGGTCACGCGCAGGCCCACGCCCAACGTGGTCCGCTTCACCAACGGCCATGAGACCGTCAAGGACAACGTGTTCATCATCGGCAGCGGATCGCCGGCGATAATGCTCCCGGAGGTGCCGGCATGAACCCCATGCTCGAGCCCCGGATAGAGAAGGTGACGGTCAACATCGGCGTCGGCGAGGCCGGCGAGCGGCTGGTCAAGGCGCAGAAGGTCATCGAGATGGTGACCGGGCAGCCCTCGGTCCAGACCATGTCGAGGACCATCAACCGCGACCTCGGCATCCGCAAGGGCATGCCCCTGGGATGCAAGGTGACCCTGCGCGGCGAGGATGCGACAGACTTCCTCGCCAAGGCCCTGGAGATAAGGGACATGCGCCTTCCGGTCTACTCGTTCGACCCGGAGGGCAACCTCTCCTTCGGCATCAGCGACTACACCGACTTCGAGGGCATGAAGTACGACCCGGAGATCGGCATATTCGGAATGGACGTCAACGTGGTCCTGAAGAGACCAGGCTACCGTGTTACCCAGAGGCGGGTGATGAGGCGCAAGATACCGCGCGGTCACCGCGTCACGCCCGAGGAGGCGCAGGCCTACATGAAGGAGAACTTCGGCCTCGAGGTGGTGGAATGAAACCCAAGAAAGAATTCGGCAGGACCGAAGGGTGCAGCCGCTGCGGCAGGAAGCGCGGCATAATCAGGAGATACGGTATGCACCTCTGCCGCCAGTGCTTCAGGGAGATCGCTCCCCAGCTGGGATTCAAGAAGTATTCGTGAGGTGATGAAATGCAGAGTGATCCTTTGAACGACGCGATGTCGATCATGAAGAACGCCGCAGCGGTGGGCAAGAGCGAATGTTACATCAGACCGTCATCCAAGCTCATCGGCCGCGTGCTGAAGGTCATGCAGGACCACGGATACATCAACCAGTTCGAGTACATCGAGGATGGCAGGGCGGGCGAGTTCCGTGTGATGATGAAGGGCGCCATAAACAACTGTGGCGTGATCAAGCCCCGCTACTCGGTCAAGAGGGGAGAACTGGAGAAGTTCGAGGCCCGCTATCTGCCGGCCCAGGACTTCGGGGTCCTCATCCTGACGACGACCGAGGGGGTAATAACCCACGCCCAGGCCAAGGACCTGGGCCTGGGCGGCAAACTGCTTGCATACGTCTACTGAGGTGAAGGAGATGGCAATAACCGGTATCATCGACAAAGAGATAGAGATACTCGATGACGTCACCGTCACCAAGGAGGGCGACACGCTGACCGTGAAGGGTCCCAAGGGCGAGCTCTCGCGGGAGTTCAGGTTCCCGCGGGTGGACATCTCGGTCTCCGAGGACAAGGTCAACCTGAGGTCGGAGCTTCCGCGGGTGCGGGAGAAGGCCATCATCGGGACCTTCGAGTCGCACATCCGCAACATGATGTACGGCGTCAAGGAGGGTTACACCTACAACATGAAGGTGGTGTACTCCCACTTCCCCATGAAGGTCAGCGTCAAGGACGACATGGTGATGATAGACAACTACATGGGCGGCAAGGCGAGGCGCTTCGCCAAGATAGCCGACAAGGTCAAGGTCTCCGTCAAAGGGGCCGACGTGACCCTGGAGAGCATCGACCGCGAGGCCGCCGGGCAGACCGCCGCCAACATCGAGAAGGCGACCCGCCGCCGCGGCTTCGACCGCCGCACTTTCCAGGACGGCATATACATCGTCGACAAGGGCAAGAGGGTGAGCGAATGAGCATTGAGAAGCTGAATGAGCTGCCTGGCCTCAAGGAGGAGCACATCGAGCTCCTGGCGGACATGAACATCGAGTCATTGGCCGACATGAGCGAGGCCCTTGAGGACGAGGAGACCGTCAAGGACATAATGGGGATGCTCAAGGGAGTGGGCCCCAAGACCGTTGAGAAGTGGAGGGACGCCCTCGCCGACGCGGTCATCATCGAAGAGGAGGAAGAGGACGAAGAGCCCGAGGACGTGGAGATCGTCGACGAGGAGGAGGCCGAGGAAGGCGTCCACGTGGCCAAGGCCAAGCCCGAGCTCGACGACGCCGTCCGCGCCCGCCTGTCGCTGCGCTCCAGGCTGAGCGCGAACCGCCCCGCCTTCAAGAGGCAGGAGTGGTTCCGCTACAGCAAGCTGGGCGACAAGTGGCGCCGGCCCAAGGGCATCCATTCCAAGATGAGGCGCGGCTTCAAGCACCGCCCGCCACGGGTGAAGGTCGGATTCCGCGGGCCGAAGGACGTCCGCGGGCTGCACCCCTCGGGATTCGCCGAGGTGCTGGTGCACAACACCTCCCAGCTCGAGGGCGTGGACCCCAAGGTGCAGGCGGTGCGCATCGCCTCCACGGTGGGAGTGAAGAAGAGGATCGACATAGAGGACATGGCCGAAGAGCTCGGCATAAGGGTCCTCAACAGGATGGGATGAACATGGACCTCAGCAACCAGAGGAGAATGGCGGCGGACGTCCTGAAATGCGGCGAGAACCGCGTCTGGATAGACCCCAACAGTCTGGAGGAGGTCGCGGACTGCATAACCCGCGCCGACATCAGGACCGCCGTGGACTCCGGGATAATCAAGGCCCTTCCCAAGAAGGGCATATCGAAGGGCCGTGCCCGCCACGCCGCGGCGCAGAAGGCCAAGGGCCGCCGCAAAGGCCACGGGAGCCGCAAGGGCACCAGCAACGCCCGGCTCTCCGACAAGGGCGTCTGGATGGGGACCATCCGCGCCCTGCGCGACGAGCTCAAGACCCTGCGCGACGAGGGGAGGATAAGCCCCGCGGTGTACCGCAAGTACTATCTCCGCGCCAAAGGCGGGATGTACCGAAACAGGAGGAACCTGGTATCCCACCTGGTATCCGAGGGACACCTGGAGGATGATTACTGATGGCCAGAGGACCTAGATACAAGGTGCCCTTCCGACGCAGGAGGGAGGGGAGGACCGACTACCGCTCCCGGCAGCGGCTGCTCAGGGCGGGCGTGCCCCGGGCGGTGGTCAGGAGGTCCCTCAAGCACACCAGCGTGCAGCTGGTGTCCTACGAATCGCAAGGAGACCAGGTGCTGGCCTCCGCCAGGTCCAAGGAGCTGGAGGGGATGGGCTGGACTTATTCCGGCGCCAACCTCCCCGCCGCCTACCTGACCGGCTACCTGGCCGGGAAGAGGGCCTTGGCGCAGGGCATAGAGTCCGCGGTGCTGGACATAGGCAGGCAGAAGCCGGTCAAAGGCTCCACCTGCTTCTCGGCCCTGGCGGGCATGGTCGACGCCGGACTGGAGATACCCCACGGCGAGGATGTGCGCCCCTCCGAGGAGCGCATCCGCGGCATGCACATAGACGAGGGTATCGGGAAGGCTCTGGACGAGCTTATCGACAAGATGGAGGCTGATTGATTTGGATTGGGTTCCCAAGACCAGACTGGGAAGGATGGTATACGACGGCGAGGTCACCACGATGTCGGACGCCCTCGCCACCAAGCTCCCGCTCCGCGAGCCGGAGATAGTGGACATACTCCTGCCCGAGCTGCAGGACGAGGTCATCGACCTTAACATGGTGCAGAGGATGACCGACTCCGGCAGGAGGGTGAGGTTCGGCGTCACCTGCGCGGTGGGCAACGGCGACGGTTTCGTCGGCGTCGGCCGCGCCAAGGGCAAGGAGGTGGGCCCGTCCATCAGGAAGGCCATCGACAACGCCAAGCTGAACATCATAGAGATCAAGAGGGGCTGCGGCTCCTGGGAGTGCGGCTGCGGCAACCCCCACACCCTGCCGTTCGAGGTGAACGGCAACTCGGGGTCGGTGCGGGTCACCCTGAAGCCCTCCCCGCGGGGCATATCCTTGGCGACGGGCGACGTGGCCAAGAGCCTGCTCACCCTCGCCGGCGTGAAGGACGCCTGGGGATTCGCCAAGGGCCACACCAAGACCAAGGTGAACTACGCCCTGGCGACCTTCGAGGCCCTGAAGCTCACCTCGGAGATGAGGATCTCCGAGGAGCAGCAGCAGCGCCTCCGCATAAGCTCCGGGCCGGTCACTATGCATGTGCATGAGACCGAAGTGGACCAGATGGAGGAATGATAATGGCTTACGCTGTCATCAGGGTAAGGGGCCAGGCCGACGTCAGGCATGACATGGCCCGCAACATGGAGCTCCTCAACCTCACCAAGGTCAACCACTGCGTCATCGTCCCCGAGGACGATGTCACCAAGGGCATGCTGCAGAAGTCCAAGGACTACATAACCTGGGGGGAGGTCTCCCCGGAGACGGTGGCGGAGATGCTGCGCTCACGCGGCAGGCTCCCCGGCGGCAAGGCCCTGGACGAGGAGTTCCTCAAGGAGTCCGGATTCTCGGACCTGGAGGAGCTCGCCGCCGCCCTGGCCGAGAGCAGGTCGAAGCTGTCGAACATGGGCGCCAAGCCGGTGTTCAGGCTGCACCCCCCGGCGAAGGGGTACGAGGGCATCAAGCGCTCCTACCGCGCCGGAGGGGCGCTGGGATACCGCGGCGAGGCGATCAACGACCTCATTATGAGGATGATCTAGAGGTGAACTGAATGCCAAGCAGGACCAAGAGACTGAGGGGATCCCGCACCCACGGACGCGGGAAGAAGGCCGGCCGCGGAGCTGGCCTCATCGGCGGCCATGGCAACGCCGGCCTATTGAAGCACAAGCGGCTGCGCATGTTGAAATACGACCGCGACCATTTCGGCCGCAGGGGCTTCAAGAGGCCCCAGAACATGGTGCGCGCCAACAGCACCATCAACGTGGGCGAGCTCGAAGAGGGGCTGCCGCGTCTGCTGGAGGGCGGCTTCGCCCGCCAGGAGGGCGACCGCTACGTGGTCGACCTCGGGGGCATGGGCATCGACAAGCTGCTGGGCGAAGGCAGGGTGAGCGTCCCCATGGAAGTGACCGTGGCGGAGAGCTCTGCCATCGCCAAGGCGAAGATCGAGGCCCAGGGCGGCTCGGTCGTCGAAGAGTGATGCGATAAGAACAAGGGATGGGAATGTCCGAGCAGCAGAGCCTACTCTACAAGATCAAGCCCTACGCCGACCGCCTCCCGGCGGTCACGCGCCCGGAAGGCCATGTGCACTTCCGGACCAAGCTGATCTGGGTAGCGGTCATACTGATACTGTACTTCATAATGACCAACGTCTACCTCTACGGCCTCGACGCCGAGGAGACGCTGGACATGTTCGCCCAGTACAGGACCATCATGGCCGGGGCCTCCGGGACCCTCATGCAGCTGGGCATCGGCCCCATCGTCACCGCATCCATCATACTGCAGCTCTTCGTGGGAGCGAAGATAATAAACCTCGACCTCACCAAGTCCGCCGACAAAGCGGTGTACCAGTCCTTCCAGAAGCTGCTGGTCATCGTGATGATAATATTCACCGCGGTGCCCCAGGTCTTCGGATTCCTGGTGCCGTCGGACGAGTTCGTGGGCGCCGTTGGCCTGAACATGGCGCGCTTCGTCATAGTGCTGCAGCTATGCCTCGGCGCCTACCTGCTCTTCCTCATGGACGAGGTGGTCTCGAAATGGGGCATCGGCAGCGGCGTCTCCCTGTTCATCGCCGCCGGCGTGTCGGAGGCGATATTCACCGGCACCATCAACTGGTACCCGGTGGACTCGGCGGCGGCGGTGGGCGCGGGCAACCCCCCGGCGGGGACCATCCCCAAGACCTTGTACATAATCGGATCGCAATCGGTGGCGGAGCTGTCCCAAGGCGGATATGAGCAGATCCTGCTGGCCGAGCCCAATCCGCTGATCGCCCTGGTGGGCACGATCATAATATTCTTCTTCGTGGCCTATGTGGAGTCGTCCCGCATCGAGCTGCCGCTGGCGCACGGCTCCGCCCGCGGCGCCCGCGGCCGCTACCCCATCAAGCTGATCTACGCCAGCGTGATACCGGTCATCCTCATAGCCGCCCTGCTGGCGAACATCAGCATGTTCGGGCTGCTGTTCTACACCAGCGAGACCTTGAGCCAGGTCCCGCTGCTGGGAGGCAACCCGGCCTTGGGCCATTTCGAGCCGGGGGCCACGCAGGCCTCCGGGGGCCTGGTATGGTATCTGTCCGCCCCGATGGGATTGAACGACTGGCTGCTGCCGATCCTCGATCCCGCCACCTACGGCAACGGGCACTCGCCGCTGCAGAACCTCATGAGGGTGCTGATATACTTCTCCTTCATGGTCCTGGGGGCGATACTCTTCGCCAAGTTCTGGGTCAACACCACCAACCTCGGCCCTGAGGCCGTCGCCCGGCAGATCCAGAGCAGCGGCATGCAGATACCCGGCTTCCGCCGCGACCCGCGGGTGCTCAAGAGGGTCCTTGAGCGCTACATACCGGTGGTGACGGTGATATCCGGCGCGCTGGTGGGCGGGCTCGCCGCCGGCGCGGACCTGATCGGCACCACCGGCAACGCCACCGGCACCGGGGTGCTGCTGGCGGTGGGCATACTCATACAGTTCTATGAGGCCATGGGCCGCGAGCAGATGATGGAGATGCACCCCGTGCTGCGGGGATTCTTCGGAGGTGATTGATAATGGCAGATAGCAAACCCGCCGGCCAGCCGCGTCTGACCACGATGCTGATATTCATCCTGGCGATGTTCATACTGTTCGACCAGAACATCAGGAACGCGCTGGGCCGCCTCGTGGGCATGGGCTTCGAGCCGCTGATAGGCTTCGATTACCAGTACCCGCTGATCACGCTGCTGCTGGCGGGCATAATAATGGTTGGCCTGAGCACCGTGGTGCGGTCCCTCTTCACCGACTATGTGGAGATGGCCCGCTCGCAGAAGGTGATGAGCGCCTTCAACCAGGAGCTCCGCCAGGCCAGGTTGGAGAACAACCTCTACAAGATCAAGAAGCTCACCGAGCACCAGCAGGAGATCATGGCCAAGTCGATGGAGATGAGCACCAAGCAGCTCAAGCTGCTGCCGGCCACCCTGCTGTTCATAATACCCATATTCGCCTGGGTCTCGGTCTTCGTCGTCGACCTCCCCTCATCGATCATATCGGTGCCCTGGTCGCTCGAGGTGGACCTCAACAAGAGCAATGTGCTGCCGAACTGGATACTGGTCTATACCGTGGTGAGCATACCCTTCGGCCATGTGCTCACGCGGACGATACGCTTCTTCCAGTTCAAGAAGAAGCTCGAGGAGATGGACGCCGCCCAGGCCGGGGCGGAAGGGACATGAGGATAACCATCAGCGGGCCCCCAGGCTCAGGCAAGACGACCGTTTGCGGCATGCTCGCCGAGAGGACGGGCTACCCGGCGGTGGTCTTCGGACGCCTCTTCCGGGACATGGCCGCCGAGAAGGGCCTGACCCTGGCCGAGCTCGGCGCCCTGGCCGAGAAGGACCCCTCCATCGACCACGAGATCGACCAGCGCATCCTGAAGATGGCATCCGGCAGCGAGGACATAATCCTCGAGTCCCGCCTGTCGGCGCAGATGCTGGAGCGGAACGGCATACCGGCCTTCAAGGTCTACCTCGACGCTGACCCGCTGGTGCGGGCGGAGAGGGTGGGCAGGCGCGAGGGCGAGGACCTGGCGCAGGCGGCGGAGGCCATGGTGCGACGCCAGGAGTCGGAGGCCCGCCGCTACCGTCAGTACTACGGGATAGACCTCTTCGACCTCAGCGTCTACGACATGGTGATCGACACCGGCGGGATGTCGCCCGAGGAGGTGGTCTCGGCCATAGTCGGGAGAATGGAAGGTGATTGACTGATAATCAAGTCCGAGGACCCCGTTCCCAACCGTTGGGGCAAGCGCCCCAGCGACCGCAGCCTGGGGGAGAGGCTGCGCAACGGAGTCCTGGTCCTGGACAAGCCCATGGGCCCCACCTCCCACCAGGTCGCCTCCTGGGCGCGGGACGCCATCAAGGTGGACAGGATTGCCCACGGCGGCACCCTGGACCCCAACGTCAGCGGCGTGCTGCCGATATGCGTGGGCAAGGCGGTGAGGCTCACCGACCTGATGCTGGGGGCGGACAAGGAGTACGTCTGCGTGATGCGCCTCCACCGCCACCGCGACCCCGAGGCGGTGAGGAGGGTGATGGCGGAGTTCGTCGGACGCATCTACCAGTTCCCGCCGCTGCGCTCAGCGGTGAGGAGGCAGCTGCGCATCAGGACTGTGCACAGCATAGACATCCTGGACATCAGCGGCCGCGACGTGCTGTTCCGGGTGGCCTGCGACGCCGGCACCTACATCCGCACCCTGTGCATCGACATCGGCGAGGCGCTGGGGGCGGGCGCCAACATGGCGGAGCTGCGGCGGACCCGCTCCGGAGGAATGTCCGAGTCCGAAGCGGTGACGCTGCAGCAGCTCAAGGACGCCTACGAGCTCTGGCAGGAGTGCGGGCGGGCGGACGTGCTCGACGGCATCATCAGGCCGGCCGAGTCGCTGGTCAGCCACCTTCCGCGCGTGGTGCTGAAGACGGCGGCGGTGGACTCGGTCTGTCACGGCGCCGACCTCGCCGTGCCGGGGGTGGCCGCTTTCGATGAGGGCCTGCGCAAAGGCTCCCCGGCGGCGATGATGAGCTCGCGCGGGGAGCTGGTCGCCATCGGCGACCCCCTGCTCTCCGCCCAGAGGCTCGCTGAGGCGGAGAAGGGGATCGCCCTCCGCACCCGCCGGGTCTTCATGGAGCGGGGCAGCTATCCCCGCATGTGGAGCTTCTCCACCGACCTCGAATATCAGTGAAGTATTATTCATTACCTTTATCATCGCGATGGGGTTTGCTCCCCTCGATGGCCTGCTACCGCGTACTGCTCGTGGACCATGACCCTTCATTCCTGGAGCGGGCCGCATCCGAGCTCTCGTCCATTGACGGGCTGGAAGTGTCGACGGCGGCCGGCCCCGCCGAGGCCTTGGCCAGTGCGGGGACGGCGAGCTATGATGCGGCGGTCAGCGGCCACGGCGGCCCTCTTGACGCCCTGTCCTTGATGGCCGAGCTGCGAGCCATCTCTCCCGGCATGCACTTCATCATCGTAGCGGAAGACGGCTCCGAGGATCTGGCCATCGAGGCGATGGAGGCGGGGGCCGACCATTACTGCTCAAAACGGAGGGATCCCCTGCCGTCGATCAAAGAGAAGATCTCCCGGATCGCTGAGAGGCGCCGACGCGAGCGCGAGAACGAGCTGGACAGGTACCGCCTGCATACGCTGGTGGACCTGGCGGAGAAACGGTCGGCGCCCTTCCATGAGATGGCCCACTTCATGCTGGAGAGGATGGTGCAGATAACCGGCAGCAAGATGGGCTACCTGGCAACGGTGAACACGGAGGAGGGGACCCTGAACATGTTCGCCTGGTCCAAAGGCGGCCTCGACCGCTGCCGCATGAGGGAGCGCCCCCTCCTCTATCGCCTGGAGGAGACCGGCCTCTGGGGGGAGCCGGTGCGCCAGGGGAGGCCCATCGTGATCAACGACTACGCAAAAGAGACCGCTCTGCAGCGGGGCGCCCCCCGGGGCCATGTAAGCATATCCCGGTATATGGCCATACCCATCCTCAGCAAGGGCAGGATAGTCGCCACCTGCGGCGTCGCCAACAAGGAGGAGCCATACGACGAGGATGACCTGCGGCAGCTCACCCTCATGATGCAGGGCATGGAGCATCTCTACGACATCAGCGCCCGCGATGCGGTGCTGTACGAGACGGAGAAGCGCTACGAGGCCGTACTGCGCGCCATACCGCTGGCGGTGGCGGTCATCGATGCCGATAGAAGGCTGGCCGATGCCAACGACCTCTTCATCAACATCGACGGCGGCTTCCTGAGCCGGGACATGGACATGCTAGAAGGCGGTGACGGCCTCATCGCCGACGTACGCCGCCTTTTCGAGGAGTGCCGCAGTAAAGGGGGCAACGTCAAGGATGAGATAATCCACCGCCGAGCGGCGGACCGGGTGACCCACTGGCGATGCTACGCGTCGCCGCTATGGGACCAGCGATACCGTTTCAACGGGGCGGTCCTGGTGATGGAGGACGCCACAGAGGAGAAGGAGGCGATGAACGTGCTGGAGCGGAGCGCCAACCGGCTAAAGACCATCGACCAGGTGACCCGGCACGACGTCAGCAACCAGCTCCAGGTGATCAGAGGCTACCTGAGCCTGCTGAATGAATCGGGCCTCGGGGACGCCGAGGCCGGCATGGCGGCCCGGATGGAGCGCAGCCTGCTGACCATAAGCGACCACCTCGAGTTCTCCCGAACCTATCAATCGCTGGGCGTGCATAGGCCGAGCTGGCTGCCGCTGCAGCAGGAGGCGGAGGCCGCGCTGCGGAACGGCATGCCGCTCGAGGTGCGGATAAGCCTCGACGGCCGCGAGATATGGGCGGACCCCGCATTCAAACGCGCCCTCTACAATCTGCTGGAGAACACCATGAGGCATGCCGGCGATGCTACCCGGGTGGAGCTCAGCGGCCGCGTCGAGGACGACGGCTCGTTCGTCATGGTCTACGAGGACGATGGCGTGGGCGTGCCCGCGGAGAGGAAGGAGGCCATATTCCTGAAGGGCGTGGGGGCCAACACCGGGATGGGCATGTTCCTCGTCAGGGAGATACTGCAGCTCACCGGGATGGAGATCCGCGAATGCGGGAAGGAGGGCGAGGGGGCCTGTTTCGAGATAAGGGTGCCCCCCGGGGCCCACCGCAGCGCCGGGGCGAACAGGCCTGACCCAGCATGACTTTATATCCACTCGGCGATACGTAAAGCGGATGTACAGGGCGCTTCTCGTTGAGAAGGACCAGGCCTTCATGGAGATGGCCGTCACCTTCCTCACCAGGATAAACCGCGACCTCAGGGTGATACCTTGCCCTGAACCCAACGAGATGCTGGATCTGATAGACAAGTACCATCCCGACATCGTGGTCTCAGGGCACGACCCCGCCGCGGGGATGGATGCCCTCGCGCTGTTCAAGACCCTGCTGCGGCGGAACGATAACTTCCCCTTCATAACCATCGTCTCCAACGGCTCCCAGGAGCTGGCCGTGGAAGCCATGAATCTGGGCATCGACTTCTACCTCATCAGGGACCGCCCCCCGCGCGAGCTCTTCAGCGACCTGGCGGACAAGATCGTGCTGGCGGTGGAGAAGAGGCGCATAGACGAGGAGCGCTCCCTCAGCGAGCGCAGGCTCAAGGCCTTGGTCAGGCTGGCGAAGATGCACAACTACGGATTCTCCGAGGTTGCCCACTTCGTCCTCGAGGAGACCGTGAAGCTGACGCGCAGCGAGATGGGCTACTTCGCCCTCTACGATGAGAAACGCGACCTTCTCACCATGTACTCATGGTCGCAGGCGGGGATGAGGCAGTGCCGCGTGGAGGACAAGCCCATAGAGTACCCCATGGAGAAGGTGGGCATATGGGGGGAGCCGGTGCGGCAGAAGCGCGCCATCATAGTCAACGATTACAAGGCCCCCCATCCGCTAATAAAGGGCATACCCGAGGGGCACGTGTCCCTGGACAGGCTGCTCATGGTCCCCCTCATGCACGATGGCAAGGTGGTAGGCACCGCCGGGGTGGCCAACAAGGTGCAGCCTTACGACAGCTCCGACATCAACCAGATGACCTTGCTTATGGACGGCATGGCCAGCATATACATGGGCCGCATGTCCGGTGAGGCCAGGTACGAGACCGAGAGACGCTACGAGGAGATGCTGCACTTCGCCCCCGTGGGCATAATGGCGGTGGACAACCAAGGCCTTATAGTGGAGTGCAACCTCAAGTCGAGGAAGCTCCTCGACCAGCTCTCCGACGAGGGCCACATCGGCAAGTCGCTCATCGATTACAAGGACGATTTCACCGTGCAGCTTTACTCGGCGGTGATGGAGTCGCTGCGCTCGCGCAGCCCCAGCAGCGCCAAGATAAGGTTCAAGTCGCCGGAGAGCAACATCTCAGTCCAGGTCTCCATACAGCCCCGCATGAACGGCCAGGAGCCCAAAGGGGCGATAATAACCCTCGAGGACATGAGCGAGATCGAATCATCGCTGGAGAAGCTGGAGAGGGCCTCCTTCCAGCTGAACGTGGTGGACCGCATGACCTTCCTGGAGGTCTACAACCAGCTGCAGATAATCGACGGCTACGTGAACTTCGTCAGGACGATGAGCGACGACGAGGTCCTGGACGAGCACATGGAGCGCATACTGGAAGCGTCCGGCCGCATACATGAGAGGATGCGATTCTCCCGCGACTTCCGCAACGTGGGCATAATGAGCCCTGAATGGCAGAGCGTCAGCGATGCCGTGGCGAGGGCCTCTCTGGCGTTCGAGGTCCCTGAGGGGATGCTGCAGATAAACACCGGCAACCTGGAGGTCTTCGCCGACCCCCAGCTCCACAAGGTCTTCGAGAACCTGATGGCGATGAGCCTGCGGGACGGCAGCGTCACCAGCATCAAGGTGGGCTTCGACATAACCGACGGCCGCATGCGGATAGTCTACGAGGACGACGGCGAGGGCCTCTCCGAGGCAGGCAAGGACCAGCCCCTCGATTCCGTTGGGACCGTGGGCGAGAACGGGATGTACCTGGTCAAGGAGGTGCTCTCCGTCTCCAAGATCGTCTTGATGGATACCGGCCTGCCCGGGGAGGGGGTCCGCATCGAGATGATGGTCCCCAACAGCAGCTACCGGCTGCGCTCCTGACCGCCGTTGTCCCTCGCCATCTGCTTGACCTTCTCCAGGGCCTCGGCCAGCATCCCGTATCCGCCCATGGTCTCCTCATGGTCGAGGTCCATCTCGGCGGCGAACTGCTGGGAACGCTCCCGAAGGGAGTCAACATCGCCCACGCCGGTGTCGATGAACAGGCAGCGGGAATAGCTCTCGAACATCATCCGCAGCAGGTCCATGGGGTCGATGCCCTCCACCGTGTCCAGGCGCAGCTCCTTGATGGAGCCCTCTATGCCAAGGTTGGTCCAGCCCGGGGAGTTGTACCAGGTGCCGGCGCATCGGCGCCGCTCCTCGGCGTACCCCGAGGGGGTGAGGAAGACGCCGATGCAGTCGTCGGTGTGGACCATCTCCGCTGGAATCTCGATGTCCTTGGTGACGCCCATGAGGCTCTGGCAGTAGCAGTAGCCGAGCAGCAGGGCGTCGACCTTGCCCTTGAGGGCGTTGGCCCTCTCCACCACCGTTTCCCTCATCCTCTCCGGCTCGATATGGAGGCCGAACTCCAGGAACTCCAGGTGGACGATGTCCTCATCGCCCTCGACGAGCGCCTCGACCTCCTCCTTGAATATGTCGCAGGCGATGACGCCCACCCTCATCGGCAAGCTCCTCCGGCGTAGAACTGCCGCGGCTTGCCCACGGCGGTGACCAGGATATGCTTCTCCAGGAGGGCCTCGCCATCGTACTCCTGCCCGAAGCCGAACTTGCGGTCGTGGTTCTCCACCGTGATCTCCACCGAGTCAGCGCCGGCCACCCTCGCCATGCGGCCCACATGCTCCGAGCCCACCTTGACGGCGTACTCGGCCGCCTCGCTGACGGAGGCGAAATCCCTCTTCTCCAGGGTGGAGAACAGGGTGCAGGGCGGGTCCTCGGCGGTACCCATGCCCGTCTTGGGCTTGATGAGGATGTTCATCTTCTCCACCACGCTGCCGGTTATGGCCCCTACGGCGTTGCCCACCTCGGCGTGCTCCGGCAGCAAGAGCTCGGTGGAGAAACGCTCCGCTATGGTGGGGAAGTAGGCCCCGATGGGGGCGCCGATGCCGATGATGGGCTTGTTCAGGCTCAGACTGCAGGAGTAGTCCTTGCCCATGGCGCCGGTTATAGTCTTCCCCAGCAGGTCAAAGGCCACCGCTCCCTCGGCCTCCTTCCCCGTCTCCTCGTAGACCAGCTTGCGCAGGAGCTCGATGGACAGCTTCTCCAGCACCATGGTCTTGGCGATGGAGAGGAAGTCCTCGCTGCTTGCCCCCATGCGCTTGGCCTGCTGGTCGAGGGCTATGCGCGAGGCCTCGGCGCAGTACTCCGCATACGACCCCTCGGCATGGAGCAGGTCGGTGGGCGTAAGTCCCATGCGGGTTATCAGGCCCATCCCCTCCATCTTCTTCACGTTGAAGGAGAACTGGTGTATGCCCAGGACCTCGTTGGCCTCCAAGAGGGAGTGCGGGCCCTCTTGGAGGAGGCGGAGGAACGCCTTGTCGTTCTCGGACAGGGACACATCGGCCCCGTCCTTGAGCAGCACGAAGAACTCCACGTCCTGTATCACATTGTCGATGTCCATGCTCTCCGGCGTGAAGCGTGAGACCCTGGCGGCGGCCTTCTTGAGCCTGTCCACCAGGTCGGGGTGCTGGGAGGCGCCGATGCACAGCGGTATGACCCGCAGCGGCGTGAGTATGAGCTTGTTCCCGTTTACGACGAAGCGGCTGTCGCCGCCGATGCCGGAGGTCGATATGTCGGCCGCCAGCACCCTGGTGCGACGGCCCCCTATGAGCGCCCCCTCCGGGTCCAGGCGCGGGTGGCCCTGGCGCAGAATGCCGATGTCGGTGGTGGTCCCCCCCATGTCCACCACGATGGCGTCGTCCTTGCCGGTGAGCATCTTCGCCCCGGTGAGGCTGGAGGCGGGGCCGGAGAGTATCGTCTCCACCGGCCGCTGCAGCGCCACCGCCTCGCCCATCATCGAGCCGTCGCCCTTGACGATCATCATCGGGGCCTCGATGCCCATCTCGGCGAGCACCTTCTTGACCGATTCCATCAGGTCGGCGATGATGGGTATCAGGCGGGCGTTCATCACCGTGGTGAGCGTCCTCTCGTTGAACCCGAGGCTGGAGGACAGCTCATGGCCGCAGACCACCGGCTTCGAGCAGACCTCCTTGACAATATTTTTCACGCGGTCCTCGTGCTCGGGGTTGCGGACGCTAAGGAACGAAGAGATGGCGAAAGCGTCCACCACGCCGGCGTACTGGCGTATGAAGCTCTCCGCGGCCTCCTCGTCCAGCGGCTCGGCCTGGTCCCCCGACAGCGTATGGCCGCCGGCGACCCTGCCGATAACGTCCACCGGTATGGAACGGTCGTAGTCCCTGCCGATCACCAGCAGGGCGACGCGGCACCCCTTCCCCTCCACGATGGAGTTGGTAGCCAATGTGGAGGACACCGAGACCAGCTCCACCTCGGACAGGCGCTCGCTCCCCATATGCGCTATCGCCTTGGATATGCCGATGGAGAGGTCGTCCCTGGTGGTGAGGGATTTGGCCTTGCCGAGCACCTCTTGGCAGCTGAAGTCGTACAGCGCCGCGTCGGTGTATGTCCCGCCCGTGTCTATGCCCAGGCCCAGTGACATGACCTCACCTCCTCCCGCTCCATCCCATGTCCTTGTTGTACTTGCTCACGACCTGGGATATGTGGTCGGCCATCATCTTCTCGTGGTTCTTGCCGAACACCTCCGGAGTGTCCCGTATGTAGAATTCGGCGTCGCATTTGGCGCAGCGCACCTTGGGGCAGTCGTTCATCGCCTCCGAGCAGCCCTGGCAGGCTATGGTGCGCGCATAGAGCATCGAGAACTGGAATCCGCAGACCGGACAGTCGAACTTACGGAGCGACCTCACAGTCTGGGGCGAGAAGCCCTTGCTCCTCATGGCATCATAGTATCCCTTGTTACCCAACATGAAAACACCTCAGTGATGGTCCATCCCCTTCTCCACCTCATAGTGGTCGTCGACGATCTCGAAGTCCATGTCGTAATCGGCGAAGACCTCGTCCAATATCGAGCGCGTCAGGCCCCTCACCACGTCGTCCCATATGCCATGGACGATCACGTGCATGGTGAACTCGAACTCCTTCAGCGATTCCACCGGCAGGGCGTCCTTGAACGCAACCTCCTCCTGGGCGGCGTCCACTATGCTCCCCATGATGTTCCCCTCGGAGCTCCACACGAAGGACTTCACATGGCCGACGATGTCCGCGCCGTTCTCCATGCAAACCTGGACGGAACGCTTCATGATGTGGTTGACGAACCTCAGCACATCGGCCTTGCTCACCCCGTCCTCGGACTTGACATTTATCACTATGGCGTACTTCCCCAGCTCATCGACCGCCCGGTGCAGGTCGAGATGCAGGTCGTCGTGGTCGTCCCCGGACATGCTCATTCCCTCCTGCTGTACTGTTTGCGGAGCAGCTCCTCCTCCACCGCGTCGTCGTAACGCGGCGATATCCTGTCCACTATCACCTCGTAAACCAGGTCCAAACCCTCCCCGGTCACGGAGGAGAGGTGGGCGATCTCCGCCCTCGGGTTTATGCTGGCTATGAACTCCTCGGTCTTGGCCACCGCCTCGGGGGTAGCGGCATCGACCTTGTTGACGAAACAGACGTCGGCCTCGCGTATCTGGGTCTCCACCAGCCTGCGGACGGCCTTCAACAGCATGTCGATGCGAGTGGCGTCCACCAATGTTATAACGGGGGCGTGCTCGATGACCATCTCCGCTTTGGCCTCGGAGTACTCGGCCGCCCTCTTCAGCCCCCAGGGGATGGCCACGCCTGAAGGCTCGACGATGACTATCTGGGGGTCGAAGACCTCATGGAGCTTGACCAGCGTCTCGGCGAAGGAGCCGGCTATCTGGCAGCAGATGCAGCCGCCGGCTATCTCCCTCGCCTCCAGGCCGTTGGCCTCCACGAACTTGGAGTCGATGCTTATCTCACCCACGTCGTTGACCACTATGGCAATGCGGCAGCCCTTGTTGACCAGCCCCTCCGCTATCTTCATGAGGGCGGTTGTCTTCCCGCTGCCGAGGAATCCTGCAATCTGCGAGACCTTCATTGTTATCACGTTCGACGGTAAAGTGTTTGGTAAAGGGTTTCTGCATAAAGTCGCTTTCGAAAGGTTTCAGCACTCGACCTTGCCCTTCTCCTTGGTCACGTCGACGACGGCCTTGATGTTCTCCAGCTTGG
This sequence comes from Methanomassiliicoccaceae archaeon, assembly GCA_003550345.1. Classification (GTDB taxonomy): domain Archaea; phylum Thermoplasmatota; class Thermoplasmata; order Methanomassiliicoccales; family Methanomethylophilaceae; genus PWHV01. Next base: position 62,933 of record PUJZ01000017.1, on the reverse strand, counting down.
TGGCTATGTCAGGCGGGACCTCGCAACCGCTGGATATGCAGTAGCGGGACTTCAGCCCCCTCTTGCACAGGGCGGTCTTGACCTCCTGGCACAGATCATCAGTCACCTTGGAGATCTTCTCCGGGGTGGCGCGGATGAACATCTGCGGGTCTATGTTGCCGGCCATCAGGCAGTTGTCCGCGTACCCCTGGTCGATCACCTCGCCAGCGCTGGGCGAGTCAGGTATCAGGGGGTAGTAGGCCATGCTGTAGATCACCGGCTTGAAATCATTCACCTGCGTGTCCAGGTGGGGAAGGTCCGAGCAGTTGTGGATGCAGAACGCCATACCGCAGTCCGAGGTGAGCTTGTTCAGCATCCCGGCGTACTTGCTCTGCCCCTCGAACTCGTTGTACTCCGAATCCCCCAGGCAGGAGTAGTTGGCCCACAGGTAGTCCCAGACCAGGCCGTTGCAGCCCGTCTCACCGAAGGCCTCGACCATCTGACGGTCGAACTCCACCATCACCTCCAGGCCCTTGTGGACCACTGAGGGGTCGGTGAACATGTCCATGAAGACCCTCTCGGCGCCAGCGGTCTGCGTCAGCGCGAGCAGGGGACCCTCCAGGAAACCGGCGGTGATGACCTCGCCGGCCAGCTTCTCGGAGAAGATCCTCGTCCCCTCGATGATGACGTTCGACCTTCCCTTCTTGATGTCAGGGACCTCCAGCTTCTCATAGTCCTCGGGGCTGTGGATTATGTGCTTGTCCACGAACGGTGTGTTCTCATCGTCCATGCGCACATTGGCGCCAAGGTCTCCGGCCAGGACCGAGAGGTCCATGAGGCCGATGGCGAAGTCGAAGTCGAAGTACTTGTGGCCTGCGACGAAGCTCTCGGCGAAGAGCTTGGGGTCCCGGCACCACTCGGCGTAGGTTACGCCTTTTCCGCCGTTGAGCAGCTTGCGGTTGACTCCGCAGGCTATCGGGTATGAGGTGAGGCGGTCAACCTCCTCGTCCCCGAGGGAGGCCATCGCCCTCTCGATATGGTTCAAAACAACGCCTCCTTCAGCCATGCCACGGAATCCTGGGCGTTCGCATCGCGGTGGTCGGCGCCGATCTCCTCGGCGAAGTCAGGCGAGGTCGGCGGGCCGCCGATGACCACTTTGGTCTTGGAGCGGTAGCCGCTCTCCACCAGCCCGTCGATGACGTCCTTCATGCCGTCCATGGTGGGCGTCATCAGGGTGCTCATGGCCACCACATCGGTCTTGATGCTCTCGGCGGTGTCCACGAAGGTGGTAATGGGCACGTCCCTGCCGAGGTCCTTGACCTCCAGGCCTCCGGCGGTCATCATGGTCTTGACGATGTTCTTGCCGATGTCGTGCACGTCTCCTTCGACCACGCCGATTATGACCTTCTTCTTGTCCGCCAGGTCCTCGGTGGGGATCATGGGGAGAAGCAGGTCAAGACCAGCGTACATGGTGTTGGCCGACATCAGTACCTGGGGAAGGTAAACCTCCCGGGCGGCGTAGCGGTCGCCAACAACCGACATGCCCTTCACGAGGCCGTCATTGATGGCGTCCAAGGGGCTGACCTTCTCGTCGACCGCCCTCTGGGCGTACGACTTGGCCTGGTCAGGCTTCCCTAGGACCACGGCCTCGCTCAATCCGTTCAATATCTCCTCTTTACTCATTGGGTTCCTCCTCGACGGAATGCTAGCCGTCTAATGGAGAAAATCCAAAACAACGATATTAAAGAATACAGTATGGATGGATGATATAGCCCGGTAAAGTGGGTTAACATACAATCAAAATAGTTTTACCTTTTATATACTGAACGAGTAAAAACAGAAAACAACAACAGAATAAGTAGATAATAGGCCTATAAACGAAAAATGCATATCTACATTCTATAAATAGTTATCTTAGGCGCAAACAATAGTTAACATGACCCCCCCGACTATAAGCTGTTAATAACAAAACACTTGGTAAACCCATTTATAAGACAAGATGAATATAATCAGTCCCGCCCGGTTATTAATACCCGCCGCAAGGTTCCCTATCTCAGAAGGGCGCGGCGGGCCGCGGTCCGCCATCGGTCCGGGCAAGAAAGCAGGTGAGGGAATGGACATCGAACAGTTCGAGATAGACCTTAACGCCAAGTGCGTCTGCGGATGCATGGACGGCGGCAGGTTCCATAAGATCTACCGCTTCGACAACGACTATGGGGCCTCGGTGGTCGGCAACCCCCGCATCGAGGGTTTCGACTCCGACGGCTACCAGGTGATGTTCCTCCGGTTCGAGGGGGACGAGTACAGCGTGGAGGAGGTCCCCGGGATGGGGCCTAAGGTTGTCAGCGTGGAATCCTGGACGAAGGCCCTGCACCTGCTGAAGGAGCTATCGGAGCTGGACGAACAAACGTGAAATAGCCGCTACGACATTGACGGTCGATGGCGGAGAGGCACGACGTCCTGGTGGTGGGGGCCGGTCCTGCTGGCCTCTCGGCGGCCCTTTTCCTCAGGCTTTCAGGGGACGATATCGGCGTGCTCGCCCTCGACCGGCTCCAAGGCGACCGCAGGTCAAGGTACCACCGCATCTGCGGCGAAGGCGTCAGCCGCCGGGCGTTCCGCGACCTCGGGCCCGTGGAGCCCTGGGGGGCCATCGAGAGCATATCGCGCACCCGGCTGCATTGGCCAGGCGGCGTGGAGACCGAGCAGAGGGTCGATGGCCTGATAATCGACCGCCCCCGCTTCCTCGATGCGATGGCCGACAGATGCCGCGAGGAAGGGGCCCTGCTGGAGAGGGGGTCGCTGGTCTCAGTGGCAGCGGACGGCGACGGCTACCGCGCCCTGCTCTACGACGGCAGCGAGATACGCGCACGCCATGTGGTCGGCGCCGATGGCGCCTTCTCCGTGGTGCGTCGCGACCTCTTCGGCAGCAGACCGATGCGCACCATCGCCGCCGAGAGGTACCTGGTGAAGGGGGAGGCGGAGCCGGAGACCCTAGTCTTCCATATGGGCGAGAGGTACGGAGGGGGGTACCGCTGGGAGTTCCCCTGCGGAGGCCTGGTCAACACAGGGTTCCCCAAGGGCACCGACGAGGTCCCCGATTACGTGGACCGCGGATGCCGCCACATCCCCTTCGGGGGCGTGGGGCCGGTGGTCAAGGGCGGCGCCCTCCTCGTCGGCGACGCCGCCGCCCAGGCAAACCCGGTGAGCTTCGGGGGCATCAGGACGGCGCTCCAGGCGGGGCGCCAGGCGGCGCTGGCGCTGGCGGCCGGAAAGCCTGACCGGTATGGAAGGTGGTGGGACCGCTCCCGCCTCTCCTCCCCCTGGTACCTGAAGGCCCACGACACCATGTCATCGTGGAGCGATGACGATATGCGCGCCGCCGCCGCCCCCTTCCAGGGGAGGTCGAGGGTCCTTCCCTTCCTGCGCCGGCTGATAGAATCGCCGCGGGAATGCCATATGTACGTGGCCTACGGCATGGCCTTCCGGGACAGCTGGTGACCCTGCAAAGCACAAATACCTCCGGGGGCATCACCAAGCATGCCCATCCTACGGAAGCGCTCGCCGGTGCTGTCCAAGCGTACGGTGAGCATCGGGGACCTGGACCTATCCGTTCCCGGCGGCTACGACAATGTCAAGACCTTCCCCCTCAAGGTGCGCAAGGGGCGCGGCCTCACCGTAAGGGTGGATTCCGACGCTCCAGTGGACCTGGCGGTCTCCGGCCCTGACGGGAGGGTGCTGGACTTCAAGGAGGGCATCAGCAGCGGGACGCTCGGCCCCATACCGTTCAATGAGAGCTGCACCGCCGCCCTCGTCCTGGGGGTATTCCGCGGCGACAGGGCGGAGCTGGAGCTCGAGGCCTGGCAGGAATGAGTGAAAACATTGTATAGTCACGGCGCCGATGAGGAACGCGGATGAAGCTGGAGAAGTTGGCCGGCAGAAGGAGGAGGCGCAGGCTGGACCTTAGCAGCGATCATGACACAGCCCTGCTGCGGCTCTTCGTGCTGTCCCTCCTGGTCTGCGTGGCGGCATCGCTGCTGAGCGCGGCCACCGGCCTGCTGGAGAGCTTCGTCCTCACCATGCCCATACTGTCGTTCCCCTTGGTGGTGGTGGGGCTGGCGTCCTTCGCCGACCGGTTCAGGTGGTATTATGCGCTGCTGCTGCTGGCCGTGGTCGCGGCACTCTACTTCTACGGCGCCCCTCCCATACTCGTGCTGTTCATGGTCTACGCGGTCCTGGGCGGTTTCGGGGTGGTGGCCCTGATAGTCACCCTGCAGAGGAGGCTTTTCTACCGCACCCTCGCCCGGATCGAGAGCATAAGCCTGAAGGAGGAGCTGGAGCGCAAGGACAAGATCCTGACCTTCATCTTCAACATACCGGACGACATCAACACCGCCGACCTGGTCATGGACCACAACATGAGCCGCGACAACATCCCCCTGGACGACACCCTGCGAACCATGGGGCTGGGGTTCTTCCTCGGGATCGCCCTGTGGATATTCATAAGCCTCAACCCCTCCCTGATGCAGGCCTACCCGTTGGAGTACATACTGCTGCTGATGTTCCTCATAACCCTCTACATCCCGTTCATGGTGCTGCCCTGGTCCATCTTCCGCTCCTTGGACGTGAGGATAAAAGGCCCCTTCCATGACATGCGCCTGTACAAGGGCGCGGTGTCCACCTTCAAGAAGATAGCCGTGCCCATAATACCCATATCACTCTACACCGTGGGAGCGGCGAGGATGATGGGGGTGGAGGCCCTGGCGGGCTTCATCGGCATGGCGGTGGTGTTCAACATCGCCATCATGGCAAGCACGTCAATAATCTATTTCGCCCTCTATGAGCGCGACCTCATCGAGGACATCGTGTCCCGATGGAGGGACTTCCGGCCCAACCCCCTCCTGGTGGAGGTAATGAAGCAGGAGGGCGAGGCCAAGAGGGTGCCGGCCACGCCCCAGAGGCGCTACGACCTCGATGAGCTCCCCGAGGTCAACCAGATCCGCTGATCCTCCGCAGCATCCGCGGCTCGCCGATCCCCCATTCGTCCTTCTTGAGGGCAAGCACGGCCAGCAGGCCGCCGGAGAAGAACAGCACCGCCGCCCCCACTGCCATGTTGTCGACGAACACGTAACCGCCCAGGTAGAGGGCCGCCGCGCACCCCGCCATGGTGACGTAGTACTGATGCACCTGCGGGATCCAGAGGCCGAAACGGTCGCCATAGTAGTAGACGAGGATCACCGCGACGGCGGAGACCATCAATGACGGGACGAAGAGCGTGGAGCCCAGCATCTCCATTATGGCATGGTACCTCTCGCCGGAGGGGTCCCTTATCATGCGCGAGAACACCCCGGACATGATGATTGAGAAGGAGGCCCCCATCCATTTCTCCACTGAAGGGTACGACCTCCTCAGCTCTGTCAAAGGCCTGCTCTCCATGTGCATCCCGCGATATCATCCGTTACAGGCGATATAACGTTTCTGCCTCAACTTTCGGGAAACCCTCCCGCGCTCGTGTTATAATACCCCGCAGGCGAACTGCCCTTCTCCGGACATGAGAGCGAAAAGGACCGCAAGACCATCCGCGGACCCCCTGCCCGGGACGCCGGCGGCGGTGGCAAACCAGGACGGGATGTTCCGGCCTGGTGAGCTGACGCTCCTGCTGGGGCCGCGGCCGGAGGCCCTGGCTCTGCTGCACGCCTGCTGCGCCGATGCCGCCTGCCGGGGGAGGGGGGCGGTATGGGTGGACGGAGGCAACGCCCTCGACCCCCTGGACCTCTCCCGCCGCTGCCGCGCCCTGCGCTGCGGCACCCGCGAGGCCCTGGACCGTGTCAACGTGGCGCGGGCGTTCACCGCCTACCAGCTGCAGGCCATAATCGGGGAGCGGCTGGAGGCCAAGGTCCTCGAGGCCTCCCCGTCCCTGGTTCTGGTCGCTTCCCTGGACCAGCTGTTCGATGACCCGGACGTCGACCGCCGCGAGGCCCGGTGCCTCCTGCGGGCGTCGCTGGAGGACCTGAGGTCGCTGGCGCGGAGGACGGGCGCGGCGGTGCTGGCGTCCGCCTCCGCGGAGGGCGTCCCGCCTTCGGAGGCCGCCCTAGCACATCGGGTGCTGAGCGCCGGCGCCCACCTCCACGGTCCGCCGGGCCGGCGCGGGGGTGCCTGAGCTGGGCCGCAGCTCCCCCACCTACCGCCGCGCGTCTGAGCGCATCATCCAGGAATGGAGGGGGTTCCGCCGCGCCCTCTGCCCGGAGGACCGCGAGGCCTTCGACCGCCTCCTGGAGCACGTGCGCGACCACGCCGCCGCCGGAAGCAGCTGCGACTCCCCCGACCCGGTGGAGAGCATGCTGATGTCGATGCTGCTGGAGCACGAGAAGGAGCTGAGGCGGCTGAGGCGGGAGGAGCGATGAGGGGCTGGATAACCGACTGCCATCCCAGCGAGGACGGGCTCGGGGTGGTGGTGTGGATACGGGGGTCGGAGGGCCATCTCCGCCTCGGCTTCCCGCTCCGGCCCTCGTTCTTCGTCTCCGGCGAGGGGCTGCCGGCGCTGTCCCGCGACCTGGAGGGCTGCGGGGCCACCACGGGCATGCGCCGGGCCCGGACCCGCCTCGGCGGCCCCCTGGAGGACGTCCTCATGGTGAGCGTCGACGGCTTCCAGAGCATGGCCCGCATGGCGAGGGCGGTGGACCGCTGGGGGGGCCACCGCGCCTATGAGCTCTACAACGTGGACCTCACCCCGGCGCAGCGCTTCATGCTCCCGCGCGGGCTCTTCCCCTTCGGCCTGCTGGAGCACGACGGGGCCCTCCGGGCCATCGATTCGCCGCAGCGCATCAACTACCCCGTCCCGCCGTTGAGGGCCCTGCGCCTGGAGCTGTCCACGGGGACCCCCTTCGACCCGCTGCCCGGCGAGGAGATACGCTCCCTGAAGCTGGACGGCGAGCCGCTCGAGGGAGATGAGGAGGGGATGCTCCGCCGTCTCTCCGATGAGATCGAGAGCAGGGACCCCGACGTGCTGCTGGTCGAGAGGGGGGACAAGGGCAGGACCGCCCATCTGCTCGAGCGCGCCGAGGACCTGGGCCTGGAGCTGTCGCTGGGCAGGGACCGGGGGGTGAGGTGCGGAGGTCCCAAGAGCTACCACAGCTACGGGCGGACGGTCTACAAGCCCCCCGCCCTCAAGCTCAACGGCAGGATCCATCTCGACACCGCCTCGTTCATGTACTCCGAGGGGGGGCTGCCCGGGCTGATCGAGCTGTCGCGCCTCAGCGGCATGCCCCTGCAGGACCTGTCCCGGCTTTCGCCCGGAAGCGCCATAAGCGCCATGCAGTCGGACCACGCCCTGAGGGGAGGCCACCTGCTGCGCTGGAAGAAGAACCTGCCTGAGGACTTCAAGACCCTGTCCCATCTGGTGGCCTGCGACCGCGGCGGCATGATACACCAGCCGCGCCCGGGGGTGCACGAGGACGTGGTCGGCATGGACTTCTCCTCCATGTACCCCTCCATAATCTCCCGCTTCAACATATCCCCGGAGACCCTGGAGTGCGGCTGCTGCCCGCGCTCGGAGTCCGTCGTCCCCGGGATCGGCTACCGCATATGCCGGCGCCGCCGCGGGCTGCTGCCGGAGGTCATCGGGCCGGTGGTGGAGAGGCGCCGGGCCCTGAAGGCAATGGCCCGCCGCGACCCCCTGCGGGCGGAGTCCTGCCTCCAGCGCTCGTCGCTTCTCAAATGGATACTGGTGACCTGCTTCGGATACACCGGGTACCGGAACGCCCGCTTCGGGCGCATCGAGTGCCACGAGGCCATAACCGCCTACGGCCGGGACATAATGCTGCGCGCCTCGGAGACGGCGGCGGAGATGGGATTCAAGGTGCTGCATGGGATAGTGGACTCGCTGTGGCTGCAGGGCGGCGGCGACCCGGAGCGCTTCGCGGAGGCGGTCACGGCGGAGCACGGCATCCCCCTGGAGACGGAGGGGCGCTATCGCTGGGTGGTCTTCCTCCCCAACCTGCACAACGGCGCCGGGGCCCTCAACCGCTATTACGGGCTGTTCGAGGACGGGGGGATCAAGATGAGGGGCATAGCCGCCCGCAAGCGTGACTGCGTCCGCCTGGTGCGCGACTTCCAGACCGAGGCCTTGGACATACTCTCCGCCGCCGAGGGCCGCGAGGGGATGGAGGGTCTGCTGCCGCAGGTCATATCCCTGCTCGGCGAGAGGGTCGAGGCCCTGCGCCAAGGGGCCGCCGGCGCCGAGGAACTCACCGTGCTGCGCCGCATCTCCCGCCCGCTGGGCGCCTACAGGCGGTTCAACGACGGCCGCGCCGCCGCCGAGCTGATGGCCGCGCACGGCCGCGAGCCGAGGCCGGGGCAGTCGGTGGCCTACATAATAAGGGACTCCTCCGCCAAGGCCGCCGCCGACAAGGTGTCGATACCGTGGCTGTGGGACGGCGTCTACGACGCCGAGAGGTACGCCGAGATGCTGCTGCGCGGCGGCGAGGAGCTGCTGGCGCCGCTGGGCTGGGACCGCGAGCGCCTGCGGCGGGTCACAGGAGGCCGGTCAGACGGGAATGCTCACCAGTGTAGAATAGCATGACCGGGATCAGCAGCGAGCCGGTGAGATGGACGCGGCCCACCCCCGCCGCCGAGGGCAGGAGGCCGAGGGCGGTCCCCGCCGCCAGCATGAGAAGCCCCCCCGCCCCGCTCACCGCCAGCACCAGGACGCTGAGGAAGAGGGCGATGGCCAGGTTCAGCCTCCAGAGGTCCCTTCCCTGGAGGGCGCGAGCGAAGAGGGACCCCGCCCTGACGGTGAGGAGGTAGCCTATCACCGCCGACGCCAGCACGCAGAGGAGCAGCAGGGCGAAATGGGGGTTGTCCAGGCCACTCAGGCCGTCGCCCATCACGTCCGATACCACCAGCATCGTCCCCGTCCTGCCCCGCCCGGCCACCGACAGGGTGACCAGCGCGAAGACCGTGGCCGCGGTCCCCACCGACGAGACCATGGCTATGAACCTCTCCGGGGTCCTCTCCGGGGAGCCCAGGGACGCCACCACCGTCCCGGCGGTGGAGGTGACCCCGGGAAGCCACCCCACCGCCAGGCCGGCCACCAGGCCCCTGAGGGCAGGGCCGCTGTCCAGCTCCGGCCGGCCGGAACCGGTCTGCGCCGGCACTCCCCCCGCCCCCAGGGATATGAGCAGGGCGGGCATGCCGAAGAGGCCGGCGAGCATCGGCAGCATCAGGCCGCCCGCATGGACCGGCCCGGAGGAGGCGGGCATGGACCCGAACATCGTCACCGCCCCCAGCGCCCCTGAGGCGAGGCAGAGCGAAACGGCCCAGGCCCTCTTGCGCGAAGCGCCGTCGCCCCGCTCGGAGAGTATCATGAGGAGGAGGCAGACGGGGAGCATGAACGGTATGTGCCGCTGCAGCGCCTCCCATCCCCCCGACTCCATAACCAGGTGCACAGGGAGCGCCAGGGCCACCGCCGCCGCCGCTCCCACCAGGCTCCCTTGGGCGGAGCATGCCACCGCCTCGGCGCCCTTGCCGCTCATCAGCATCCTGTGCCCGGGGAGGACGCTCAGCACATCCTCCTCGCCGGGAGAGCCGAGGAACACCGAGGGCACGAAGTCCATGAACGAGTGCACCACCGAGGCCGAGACCACCGCCGCCGCGACCATCACCGGCAGCATGGCGGGGCAGACGGCGGCGGACAGCAAGGACGCCAGAAGGGGATAGCCCGCGAGGAGCAGGGCCGCCAGGGTGTTGACGTGTATCCCGGGCACGAGGCCGCTCACGCTCCCTATCAGCGAGCCGAAGAGCACCATGTAGGCGATGAGGAGGAACGATTCAGGGCCCACCAAGCTGCATCGCGCCGGAGGGGGAAAACGGGTGCCGCTGCATCCAGCCTAACTCATTCGTAGTAGACCGTGCGGCCCTCGACCACGTCCACCTTGAGGAGGGTCTTCACGCCGACGCCGATGTCCTCCTCGATCTCCCTCTTCCTCTCGGTCTTCTCGAAAACCATGACGATATCGACCACCTCCGCCCCAAAGCTGTCCTTCAGGGCGTGCACCAACGCCCTCAGGGTCCCGCCGGTGCTGAGGACGTCGTCGACTATCACCACCCTCTCCCCCCTCCTGACGCCGTTGATGTACATGTCCGAGCGTGAGTATCCGGTGGCCTGGGCGATGTTCACCTCGCCCTCCAGGCCGTAGCCCCTCTTGCGAACTATGCTGTAAGGTATGCCGAGACGGAGGGAGATGGGGACGGCGAGGTGTATCCCCATCGCCTCGGGGGCGATGATGCGGTCGCAGCGGAAATCGCCCACCTCCATCATCCGGTCCACGACCTCCTGGAGCAGCTCAGGGTCCATCTCAGGTATGCCGTCGGTGATGGGATGGACGAAGTACTGATAGCCCCCGAGGCCCACCACCGGGCACTCCTCGACGCTCCTCTTCAGCCTGTCCAGCATGCCTTGGTTAAGGAGGTGTGGCGGATAAAAGGTTTTCATTCCCCCACCATGAGGTCCACGAAGCGGAACTCCCGCGAGTCGAAGAGCCCACGGTCCCCGATCTTCAGGCTGGGGAGCACGAGCAGGCTCTGGAATCCCATGGTCATGAAGGGGGCGTGCAGCTTGCAGCCCAGGCTCCGCACGAAACCGCTGAGCTCCCGCTCCTTGGCGGCCACCTCGGCGGCGGTGGCGGTGCTCATGAGGCCCGCGACAGGGAGCGGCAGGGAAGCGTCACGCTCCCCGTCGGTGGCGTAGTAGCCCCCGTTGACGGAGACGCCGTTGATCACTCTCGCCAGTGAATCCAGGTCGACGGCGACGGCGATGATGTTGTGCGAATCGTGGGCTATGCTCGAGGCCATGCCCCCCTTCTCGAGACCGAACCCTGTGACCAGGCCGACGGCGGGAGGGGAGCCGTCGTAGCGGCTCGCCACCGCTATGTAGCTGAGGTCGCGCGAGGGGTCAGCGAGCACATGGCCCTCGGCGGCGTCGACATCCACGATCTCCTCTCCGCTGACTATCTGGTCGGGGTAGACCCTTATGGCCCTCGCCCGCCGCAGCCCGTGGGAGGGCACCCGGAGGTCCTCCCCCTTGAGCTGGCGCGGCCTGATGTTGGTGCCGGCCTGCGACGGCCCGGCCTCGAACAGCGCCCTGCCGTCCGCGGCGACGAGCTCCCCTCCGATGTACACCTCCAGCACCTGGAAGTCTTTGAGGTCGGAGACCACCACCATGTCGGCGGGCATGTCCAGGTCTATGTACCCTCCCTCCAATCGGTAGTGGCGCGCAGGCCAGAGGCTGGCCGCCTTCACCGCGTTCAGGGGGGCCGCCCCCAGCGACACCGCTTTGCTGAGCAGCCGGTCCATGTACCCCTCCAGGATGTCCCCGGCGTGCATGTCGTCGGTGGCGAGGAGGAACTCATGGTCGTCGGCGACGGCTATGAGCTCCTCCATGTTCTTGCTGGCGCTACCCTCGCGGACCTGCACCAGCATCCCCTTGTCCGCCTTCTCCAGCGCCTCCTCGGCGCTGGTGCACTCGTGGTCGGTGCCGATCCCCGCCGCGATGTACCTCTCCAGCTCCTCCCCTGTCAATCCCGGGGCGTGGCCGTCCACCGGCTTGCCGCGGGAGAGGGCGGACTCTATCTTGGCCATGACGTCCGGGTCCTCGTTGAGCACGCCTGGGAAGTTCATCATCTCCGCCAGCGCCACCACCTCGTCGCGCTCCATGAGCCGGTCGACCTCCTCCGGGCCCAGTACCGCGCCCGAGCTCTCCCAGGGGGTGGCGGGCACGCAGGAGGGGGCGGCGAAGTGGAAACGCAACGGCACCTTGGCGCCGTCCTCCATCATGAACTCCACGCCCTCGACGCCGAGGACATTGGCTATCTCGTGCGGGTCGGCTATGACGGCGGTGACCCCGCGGGGCACCGCCGCCTCGGCGAAACGGGAGGGGACGAGGAGCGACGACTCCACGTGCACATGGGAGTCGATCAGCCCGGGAAGTATGTAACGATCCATCTCCTCGTCGGTCTCCTCGATGGCGGTCACCCGGCCGTCCTGGACGGTCACGCGGGCGGGGAATATGCGGTCTCCGACGACGTCCACTAGCTTGCCCTCGACGGTGAGGCTCCTCATGCTTGATTATGAGGGATAGAAGGATAAATAATTCATGACGATGGCATACCATGCGCTTCCCGCGGCAGGTGCTTAACGAGGTCAAATGGCGGGAGGACATGGAGATCTCCCGCTGCCTGGTCAGTTATGTGCACCGCGGCGCCGAGGGAGACACCCGGACCATAGCCGGTGACGAGATAGAGCATCTGGGCAGGTCCTTCTTCCGCGCGGCCGGGTCGCTGATACCCTACCACCGCATCCGGCTCATCACCTACGACGGGCGCATCCTGTTCGAAGGGTGATGGGGATGCAGCGGATATGTTTTTAAGCGGCCTCCAGGATGCGGTGGCGATGTCGGAAGGCGCCGCCAGGATGCCGGTCATCGACCCCGTGCCGGGGATCAGGAGCCTGCTCAGCAGCCTGCGCTGGTTCCCTGGCCGCTTCTGGAGGTTCCCGCTGCTGCGCAACTATCCCCTGAAGGTCCACCGCGGCCGCGGCTCGGTGTTCGAGGTGGACGGCAGGGCGCTGTTCGTCGCCCTGCCCCATCTGGTCGAATCGTACTCCGCCAAGCTGGCGGGGGACCGCGCCGTCATAATGCTCCAGGACGGCGCCGCCCTCCGCATCGGCGACCGCACCGTGGTGGGCCCAGGGGCCCGGTTCAACATCGGCGGGGGGGCGAGCGTGACCGTGGGTAGCAGGACGCTGATCAATGAGAACTGCAGCATCTACAGCCGGGCGAGCGTGAGCATCGGTGACGACTGCGCGATATCCTGGGGGGTGCGCATAATGGACACCGACTTCCATGTGCTGGTGAGGGACGGGGAGAGGCTGCCCATGGAGGCGCCGGTCCGCATCGGGGACCATGTCTGGATAGGGTCCAACGCCACCGTGCTGAAGGGGGTCCGCATCGGCGACGACGCGGTGGTGGGCGCGGGGGCGGTGGTCACCCGCGACGTCCCGCCCCGGACGGTGGTGGCGGGGAACCCCGCCCGCCCCATCCATGACAGGACGGGCTGGCACTGGATGTGACCCGGGCGCTCAATATCATTTTATAAGCGTCTGGGGATTGAGGGAGCGATTAACATGGACCTGGAAGAGAGGCTGCATCTTGTCACCAGAGGCGTTGAGGAGCTGGTGACCGAGGAGGAGCTGAAGGAGGCGATGGCATCGGGCAGAGGCCTGCGGGCCTATATAGGCTTCGAGCCCTCCGGCCTGGTGCACATAGGCTGGCTCATCTGCGCTTCCAAGATACGCGACCTGGCCGAAGCCGGCTTCCAGGTAACCGTCTTCTGGGCCGATTGGCACGCCTACATAAACGACAAGCTGGGCGGGGACATCGAGAACATACGGACCTGCGCCCGCTACATGGAGGACTGCTTCGAGGCCCTGGGCGTCCCCCGCGACAAGGTGGAGTACCGCTACGCCAGCGAGATACTCGACGACATCGACTACTGGGAGAGGGTGATCAAGGTCGCCAAGGCCACATCGCTGTCGCGGGTCAAGAGGGCGATGACCATCATGGGCCGCGGCGAGGACGATGCCGAGCTGGACTCCTCCAAGCTCTTCTACCCCATACTGCAGGCCACCGACATGTTCGCCATGGACATAGACCTCGCCTACTCGGGCATGGACCAGAGGCGGGCGCACATGCTGGCCCGCGACGCCGCCGAGAAGCTGGGATGGAAGAAGCCGATCGCCATCCACACCCCGCTGCTCCCTGGGCTCAAGGGCGGGGAGAGGATGGACCCCGTCGCCGCCAAGATGTCCAAGAGGGACCCTGACAGCGGCATAATGATACACGACGGCATCGAGGACCTGCAGCGCAAGCTCAAGAAGGCCTACTGCCCTCCAGAGGCCGAGGAGGAGGGCCGCAACCCGGTGCTGATGCTCTGCAGCCTGATACTCTTCCCCCGCCTGGGGGCCATGAGCATAGAGCGCCCGGAGAAGTTCGGCGGGCCTTTGCGTTACGAGGACTACGCGTCGCTGCGGGAGGACTATTTCTCCGGCGCCCTGCACCCCATGGACCTCAAGAAGGGAGCGGCGGCGGCGCTGGCGGAGCTGCTCGCCCCCGTGGCTGAGTACTTCGAGCGCCGGCCGGAGAACTATGAGGCCATAAAGGCGACCTTAGATTCCCTGGGACGCTGAGTCGCGCATCCCGCGGAAGATTTCCATGGCCCTGCTCATGCACATGTGCAGCACGGCCTCCGCATCGCCCTCGCCGGTGATGCCGGCGGCGCCTCCGTGGCCGCCGCCCTCGCTGAGGGTCTCGCCCCCGAGCTCATCGAGGAAGCGGCCGAGGTGCAGACCGTTGCGAACCATGCGCTGGGAGCAGCGTGCGCTGACACGGAAGCGCTCCTCCCGCTGCGAGCCCACGAAGGCCACGTCCGCCCCCGAGCTCAGCAGGGCGCGGCAGATCGACGCTTCGTAGGTGCTCCCGTAGGCGACGGCGACCACATGCTCTCCGACGCGGTCGAAACGCGACCTCTGCAGGCCCTTGAGCACCGCCACCCTCTCCGATATGCCGGTCTCGGCCCGGGTGACGGCCATCACCTCGTCCACCGCGATGCCGTGCACCTCCATCATGGAGGCGAAGCGGCGCATCAGCGCCGGGTTGCCGTGCTGGAAGTGGCCGCTGTCGGTGAGCATGCCCACCATCATCGCCAGGGCGACGTCCCTCGGAGGGGTGACGCCCGCCTCGTCCAATATGTCCGCCACCACCTCGGCGCAGGAGGCCTTGGAGTCGTCGCAATGGAACAACATGCCCTCCCAGCGGCCGTTGGGCAGGTGATGGTCTATGACCACCGACCCCCGGGGTATCTCCCCCAGGGGGAGCACCTGCTCCGGCGATGAGGTGTCCACCAGCACCATGCGGTCATAATCCGACGGATCGAAGCCCTCCACCAGCTCTATGCCCAGGGCCTGCTGTAGGGCCTTCCCGGAGCGGTCCAGGCCCTCAGGGGCATGGATGTCGGCGGGCGGGAAGCAGCTGGCGATGGCGTAGGCCGACCCCAGGGCGTCAGGGTCGGCGTTGCTGTGCACCACGACCAATTTGCGACCTTGGCGCAGGGCCTCCAAGAGCTCGCTGCTCATGCTGCTCTGATGCCGGTGGGGTATTTTGTTGTTTCGCCATCAGCGCAGGCGCAGCAGCTTCCCCAGCGGACCGCTCTTAAGTGTGGTTCCTAAGCCGGTGAGCAGTATGTCCGACTTGTAGAGCCGGACGGTGACCATGATGGTCGCCAGGGTGAAGAGCACCAGATAGGCTATCCCCGAATAGACCAGGTCCATGTGCCCCATCATCAGGTTGTCCATGGCTATCATGGGGTGGGTGAAGGGGATGATGAACAGAACCGCCTGCACCAGGGCGGGGAGGCTCTTGAAGTCGGCGAAAAGCACCACGAAGAAGGGGATGACGGCGAGGAAGCTTATGGGTATGGTGAGGCTCTGGGCGGCCTTGTAGTTCTTGGCGAAGGCGCCGAATATCATGCAGATGCCGAGGGCGCAGAGTATCGCCAGGGCAGTCATCAAGCCCACTATGGCCAGGTCCAGGGTGCTCAGCTCCAGGCCGTACTCGCCCAGGTCCACCGGGGCGGTGGCGGTCAGCCCCTCCATGTAGTAGCTCATGCCCAGCATGTAGATGCCCGCGAACAGCAGGCCCACGATGGCGGAGCCCAGCAGCTTGCCGCTGACGATGGTGGTGCGGTTCACCGGCAGGGTGAGCAGGGTCTCCAGCGTCTTGTTCTCCTTCTCCTGCCCCATCGAGGATATGATTATGCCGCCGAGCATCACGATGACGATCATGATCAACAGGGGCATGAGGAAGTTCTGGGTCATCATGAAGGACGAGACCTGCTCCGGCCTGATGTCCTCCATGACGATGTCCCCCAGGAGGGTGTTCGACGAGTAGGATATGGGGGCGGTTATGTTCCGGGGGTCCCTTTCGTCCAGCTCCCCGTCTTCGATCAGCGACTGTATCAGGGCGTGGGTGGTCTCCCTCTCCACCACGGCCAGCAACAGCTCCACCGGGGTGGTGGATATGGAGCTCATCAGCCCGGTGCCCTTCATGTTCCAGTATACGGTGATGCTACCGTGGCCGCCCTTCTCGATGGAGGCCGAGTGTTCAGAGCCGATGACCAGCACCGCCATGGCCCCCTCGTCCTTGACCTTGGCGATGGCGTCATCGACATCGCCGCTCTGATTGCCGTAGAAGACCACAGTGGCGTTCAACTGCCCGGCCACGTCCAGGACCAGCGCCGAGTAGTTGCCGCCTTCGTCCAGATTGACGATGGCGATCTCGGGCTCGGCGGCCACCGACTCCTCCAGGCTTCCCGTCAGGCCCCCCATGGAGGCGAAGAGCAGGGCCAGCAGAACGATGGGCAGGACGGTGGCGGGGGTGAGCAGCTCGCGCAGCTCCTTCTTGATGAGGGTGAGCAGGTGGCTCATGACGTCACCGCCTTGGTGAACACCTCTTCGACGTTGGCGGCGCCGTAGCGCCTCTTCAGCTCGTTCGGGGTGCCCTCCGCCACTATCCTCCCCTTGTCGATGAGGGCGATGCGGTCGCAGAGGTACTCCACCTCGAACATGTTGTGGGAGGAGAGGAGTATGGTCACCCCGTCCTTGGCCATGTCCTTGATTATGTTCCTGATCTCGGCGGCGTTTATCACGTCCAGGCCGGAAGTGACCTCGTCCAGTATGGCGAACTTCGGCCTGGTCATTATCGCCCGGGCGATGAGCAGGCGGCGGGTCATGCCCTTGGAGTAGGTGTCCACCTTGCTGTCGATGCGCTCTCCGAGGTCCGCTATGGCCACGCCCCGCTCCACCATGCGCTCGCGGTCGTCTCCGGCGGTGAAGAACCGGGATATGAAGTCCAGGTACTGCCTTCCGCTGAGGTGCTTGTAGGCGCCGGCGTCCTCCGGGAGGTAGCTGATGATCTTGCGCACCTCCTTCGGCTCCTTGACCACGCTCCTGCCGTAGACCAGCATGTCGCCGGAGCTCACGGTCAGCAGGGTGGACAGCACCCTGAGGGTGGTGGTCTTGCCAGCGCCGTTCGGCCCGATGAGCCCGAAGACCTCGCCGTGTTTGACATTGAAGCTTATGCCGTCCACTCCGACATGCTTGCCGTAGGACTTGCGGAAGTCCCTCACCACCAATGCGTCCATATCAACATCCCCAGAGAGGGCCTTGGCCCTGCTCTATGGAGTATATGGAAGGGATATAAATAAATGAGAGATTAAAAGATGGGAAGATGGTTGCTAAACGGTTTGCGGCTCAGTTGCCCTGGGGGCTGCCCTGGGAACTGTTGCTGAGGGCCCTGTTTATGCTCTCCTGCAGGCTCTGGAACTTCTCGCGCAGGGTCTTCTCCTGGCGCTCCAAGGCCTTGATGCGCACCTCGAGGGTCTCCTTGGAGTCCTCCAGGTCGCTCTTGACCTTCTCCTTGTCCTGCACCTTTATGAGCAGGGAGCCGACGCTGCGGTAGATGTCGGAGTCCTCGGGCGTGGCCGCCAGCTCCTCGAGGGTCCTCTCCATCTCCTTCATCTGCGCGTCCATCTGGAATTTCTGGCCGCTCACCGACTGGAGCTGCTGCTGGACCTGCTGGAACTGGGTTATCTGGTTCTGCAGCTGGGGGCTGATGTCCTTCATTTTTGATCACCTGTCAATCCGTTTATGTCTTCGCTGATCCTTATCCAACCAAGGTATGAGTTGAGGGCGGCCCGGAGGGCGGAGACGTCCTCCGCCTCGAACTCCAGCACCATGGCGCCGCCTTCCACGCGGCCGCGGACGCGGCTGCGGGGGACCTCCCGGCCCATCTCCGGGCTCAGGGAGGCCAGCACCTCGGCGGCGTTGGCGGAGTCCATCCTCAGGGTGGCCGTCAGCATGATCGCACTAGCGGCCCCTCAGGACCTTCTTCACGTTGGGCCTGTCCTTGTAGAAGATCTTCGATCCGCACTTCTCGCACTGCAGGCCCAAGGCGTTGACGTTCCTTATGGGCTCGTTGCACTTACCGCACCTGTACAATCAGATCACCTCAGCCGTCTCATTTCTCGGGCACCTTGGATATCAGCTTGCGCGGCACGGGGGTGTAGGCGGAGGCGGCGAACTTCGTTTCGCAGCGCCCGCAGGCCCATATTCCCGACCCCACGCGCTTGACGCTCTCGTGGTGGCAGGAGGGGCACTCATGCTTCCGCTTCTGGATCCTCTCGATGTCGCGCACCCTCTTGCGGACCTTGACGCCGTAACGGGTGCCGAACCTACCCGAGCTCCCTGCCTTCGTTGTCCTTTTGGCCATGTGAATCACCCGATGATCTTCCTGATCCCCTCGCCCTTCTCGCGGGCGAGGTCGACGATTTCGCTTATCTCATCCACGGTGAAGGATCCGCTCTTCCCCTTCTGCATGGCCCTGATGTCGCCGTTCTCGTCAGAGGTGACAGTGAGCCGGGCCGAGGAGACCATCTCCTCGTCGAAAGTTGGGTCTACTATTAAAGTATTTTCTATCTTGGCCACGGTCACGGTCACGGGCAGGCAGGTGATCGGCAGCGGGAAGTCCTCCCCCTTGTCGAAGTTCGACGCGGGCACGGTGGCGGTCTTGAGGGCGGCCACCAGGGCCAGCGCGGCGGCGTCGAAGAGGTTGCCGTCGTAGTTGATAGCGTATATGTCCAGGAAGCACATCCACACCTCCTCGCCGGGGCTGATGCACAGCTTCCCCACGTCCACCATTCCGCTCTCCCGTATGCCGCGGTCCACCACCCGGGCGAGCTCGATGGCGTCGCCCCCGGGGGGCCCGGACTCGAAGTCAGGGTGGGCCATGGGTATGAGCTCCATGCTGGTGGTGAGCACGCCCTTGTCGGGGGTGTCCGGGAACGGGGTGCCGATGGCCATCTTGACGCCCGCCAGGACCTCGGTATCGCCGTAGCGCACCCTCGCCGATCCCTCGGCGGTGTCGATGACGCCGGTCTCCACGCTTATCTCCCTGATGTCCAAGGGGCCGCGCCCGTCCATGCGGGCGCCCTTCCTCAGCAGTTCGTTGATATGGTTCCTTCTTATCTCTGATACGACGGAGCGGCTCATTCTTCCACCTCCTCTTCCTCGGTGACGGAGTAGCGGCGCCGCAGGGCGTCCCTCTGCATCTCATATATCTGATGGCAGGCGGCCACGCCCATCTTCATGGCGGCGTCGAACTCCTCCTTGGTCATGTGGCCGTCCATCTGCAGCAGGACCACCTCGTCGGTCTTGGGTATGATGGCCAGCGGCAGGTCGGCCTCGCCGAAGTTGTCCTCCTCCTTGTTGAGGTCGAGGAGAAGCTTGCCGTCGGCCTTGCCCACCGCCACCGAGGGCACCAGGTCCCTCATCGGTATCCCGGCGTCGGCCAGGGCCACGGAGGCGGCGCTGAGGCCGGCGCAGCGGGTGCCGGCGTTGGCCTGCATTATCTCTATGTATACGTCGATGGACGCCCGCGGGAAGAGCTCGGTGAGTATCACCGACTCCAGGGCCTCGGAGATTATCTTCGATATCTCCACCGAGCGGCGGTCCGGCCCCGGCCTCTTGCGGTCGCCGACCGAGTACGACTGCATGTTGTACTTGCACTGAACGATGGCCTTGGTGGGGTCCTGCAGGTGCCGGGGGTGGCACTCCCGGGGCCCGTAGACCGCCGCCAGGACCTTGTTCTTTCCTATCTCCAGATAAGCGGAGCCGTCCGCGTTGGGAAGCACCCCCGCCTCGATCTTCATGGGGCGGAGCTCGTCGGCCTCCCTGCCGTCGGCCCTCTTGCCCTTCTCATCTACCATAACGATGTCTGAATCCATATAATCACATCCCGGGTCACTGCCCCTCGGCGGGGGCGTTACTCTCCAGGTACTCTTTGACCCTCTCGGTGAGATTGGAGGACTGCGCCCCCTCGTCTATCATCTCGATGGCCCTGCTGGCGACCAGTATGTTGTCCAGCTCGCCCTCTATCCATATCATCCCGTTCTGCCCCACGAATATGCGGCTGTCGGTCATGTTCTTGATCATCTGGATCATGGAACCGCCCTTGCCGATCACCCGCGGGACCTTGGAATAGGATATCTGGATCACATGCCCGCCCTGCAGCTTGCGCATGCCGGACTCGTTCATGGTCACCTGTATCTTGTTGGTCTCGTCCATCATGAGTATCTTGGCCATGATGACGTCGCCCACCTTCAGGAACCGGGCGGTGTCGCCGAACTCCACCCTCCACGGCACCTCGTTGACATGCAGCGGGGCGGGGTAGGGGGCGTTGATGTCCACCAGCCAGTTGGACGGCCCGATGTCGATTATCTTCCCCACCACGGTGTCCGCGGTCTGCGGCAGGTACCTGCCGGACAGGGGGATGACGTTGACGTAGTTCGATCTTATGCTCTTCACGCCCAGCAAGGAGGAGTATACCTTCCCTTCCTGCACATAGGTGCCGCTTCCCGGGCGAAGCCCCTTGTCGTCGAGGAGGTCTCCCGGCACTACGACCTCCCTCTTGGGCTTTGTGTTTGTGTCTTCCATGTTATCACTTCGCGACCTTGATGGCCGATGAGGGTCTAGAGGGGCCTCATCTCGGCCTCCCCTTTGGTCTTGGACTTGATCCTCGAGAACAGCTCGTCCTTGACGCCGGCGGGTATCTCCACCACTCCGATCCAGCTGCCATCGTCCTGCCACTCCTCCTGCACCACCTCCCCCAGGGCGCGGAGGTCGTCGTAGCATCGCCCGTAATCCTCCCCCTTCATCCGCACCGCGACCCTGCTGCGGGCGAACTTGATGGGCATCATCGGCCGCAGCAGGTCCATGGCCCGCTTGATCTGCTGGTCAAGGGGCTTGAAGGGGTCCACATGGAACTTGGCCTCGTCCAGCGCCAGCTCGATCCGCGTCGGCGGATGGGGGGAGTTGGTCTGGGGGTTGATGGCGTTCTTGGCGATCTCGGCGATCACCCTTCTCCGCTTGCCCTCCATTATCTCGCGGCGCTGCTCGGTGGTGAGCTGCACCTCGCCTTTGAGGATTATGCGGCGGGCGATCTCCACGACGTCATCGGTCCCGAAGACCTCCAGGACCTTATCGTCGGCGGGGCGGGTGCCTTTGCGGGCGTCCTTGAAGACCTCGTCGATGACCATGCGGTCCAGCAGGTCGACTTCCTTGCCGTCCCTGACCTCCTTCGCCACGTCAGGGTCGATAAGTATCTCGAAAGTCTCCCCGTGGGATTCGAGCCTGGCCACGATCGCGTCCTCGAGGTTCACCATAAAGACCACTTAGACCTTCACTCGACCTTCTTGATATGCTTCTCGACTTCCTTGTCGTTGAGCTTCTTGAAGTCCTCTCCCTTGCGTACCACGCCGACCTCCAAGGCCTGGGCCTTGAGGCCCTCCTCGGTGGCCGACGACAGGGCCTTCAGGCCCAGCTGCAGGGCGTCCTCGAACTTCATGCCCTCCTCGTACTCGGCCTCGAACACCTCGTTGACGGCGGACCTTCCCGCCCCGATGCTTCCCGCCTTGTAGGACACGAGGGCCCCGCTGGGGTCGGTCTCGTAGAGGTGGCTGCCCATCTCGTCGATGCCAGCCACCAGAAGGGCTGTTCCGAACGGCCTCAGGCCGCCGTACTGGGTGAAATTCTGCTTGTAGTCGCAGATCCTCTTGACCAGGCCCTCGACCCCGATCCTCTCGTCATAGGTGACCTTGTGGATCTGGGCAAGCTGTCGCGCCTGGTCCACCAGGATGCGGGCGTCGGCCACCAGTCCCGAGGTGGCGCAGCCTACGTGCTCGTCGATGTTGAATATCTTCTCGATTGACTTCGGCTCCATCAGCCTGCTGGAGATGCGCTTGTCCACTATCAGTAGGACCCCGTCCTTGAACTTGAGCCCGATGGTGGTCGTGCCTCTCTTAACGGCCTCCCTGGCATACTCCACCTGGAACAGCCTTCCATCGGGTGAGAAAACGGTGATTCCCCTGTCATATGCCATCTGTCCTGGTTGCATATAAACTACCTCTAACGATTCCGCTCTTGTTATTGAGAGCACATATATATCATTGTTCCTAGAACGCAAGGCTGGAACAAGCCTGCCGGGGAGGGTCGCCGATGGAGCTGGCCCCCTCCGGAGGCCTTACAGGCGGGACCGTATCTTGCGCAGAGTCCCCGAGGTCAGCAGGGGGACGAGCCCGGGACGGGAGGACCTGAGGGCCTCCACCACCGCGTCGCGCTCCTGGGGGGAGCAGCGCACTATCAGATGGTCACCGGCCTCGATCACATGGGGCGGCTGCAGGCCACGGTCGCGGAGATGCCGGTTGACGTGCCCGATCGCCTCCCCCCGGTCGCGGAAAGGAGGGTCGGCCGAGAAGAGCACGTACCTCCTCCTGCCCCGGCGCTCCTTGACCGCCATATCAGTCCCTCACGAACTCGAACATCAGGCCGCAGATGGGGCAGACCTCGTCATGCCTGCCCAAGGAGCAGCCGCAGTCGGGGCAGTTGTCGCCCAGGAGCGTTCCGCAGCCGCAGACGGTCTCCCCCTCCGGGGCCAAGGAGCCGCAGTGGGCGCAGTGCGCCGCAAGGTACTCGCGGAACGCCTCGTCGCATCCAGGGCAGCGGTCCATGCCCCCGCCCACGCTCTGGCCGCAGGCGGGGCAGGAGAAGGAGCCGTCCTTGCCGAGGAAGACGGCGCCGCAGTCGCAGACCGCGGCCTCCCGGGTTATGAAATCTCCGCAGACCGGGCATCTCCGCAACGTCACCTCGGCGTCCTCGGGAAGGTTGTAACGCCGTCTGAAGGCCTTGCGGCTGTACTCCTGGTCGCAGTAGGGGCAGTACCCCGTCCTCTCCACGCAGGGGCGGTGGAAGCCCATGCCGCAAGGGCATACCAGGAACCCCTGGCCGACCTTGATCCTCCCCAGGCATATCTGGCAGAAGACCGACCTCTCCCGGGGGACGTGTATGCTCAGCGGAGGGGCCTCCGCCGGCGCCCCCTCGCCCCCCTCCGTCAGCGGACGGGGGCGCCGCCGGCGCAGGAATCCGATGGACAGCGCCGCCGTCAGCGGCAGCCCCCCGCCATGGTTTACCGGTCTCCGTTTCATTTTACGGTAGTCAATCGGGGCATTCTATATATAACGTTCTTGAACATAATAATTCGCGAGCGAAAAGGTATTTAGCGTGTGCCAGCATTAACTCTGTTGGTAGAATCGGAATATCATTCGTAACATTACGAAGCAAAGCGTCGTAGCGCCGGGGGCGCCCCCGCCGCCGACGGGTCCCGACACCCCTTCGTTTCCGATGGAAAAAGGGATAGCGGGAGGATGCTGGCAATCAGGCAGGATTCGCACCGGGGCCTGGAGAAACGCCGTTAATGGCGGAATATTTTCTTTTGACCCTTCACTGAAATGCAACATACAATATCAACGTTTTGGAGAAAGCATTAAAGAACTGATATGTTATTCCGATTCCAATCCAAACACTGTCGAAATAACGGAGGCATTGATTTGACAAAATCGGCATTAGTTATCGGCGGAGGGATTGCAGGCATCCAAGCATCGTTGGACCTTGCGGACCGTGACATCCACGTCTACCTGGTGGAAAAGGAACCCACCATCGGAGGCAGGATGAGCCGGCTCGACAAGACGTTCCCGACGAACGACTGTTCCGCCTGTATCCTTTCGCCCAAGATGGCTGACTGTTTCGGTCACCCGAACATAGACGTTCTGAGCTATTCTGAGGTTAAGAGCGTCGACGGTCAGCCCGGAGACTTCAAGGTGAAGGTCACCAAGAAGGCAAGGTACGTGGACGAGGAGAAGTGCACCGGTTGCGGGGACTGTCTCCAGAAGTGCCCTCAGAAGAAGATACCCGACGAGTTCGAGTACGGCCTGTCCACAAGGAGAGCGATCTACATACCCCACGCGCAGGCGGTGCCGCGCGTGGCCCTCATCGACGCCGCGAACTGCAAGAAGCTCTTGGAGGACAAGTGCGGTGTGTGCCAGAAGGTCTGCACCCGCGGGGCCGTGGACTATGAGATGAAGGATGAGGAGGTAACCCTGGACATCGGGTCCATCATCTGCGCCACCGGTTTCGAGACATGGGACGCGAAGATCTCCACCGAGTACGGCTACGGGCGCTTCGCCAACGTGGTTACCGCCATGGAGTTCGAGAGGATGATGTGCGCCTCAGGCCCCGACCACGGGCACATCCGGATGCCATCGTCCGGGGAGGACCCCAAGAAGATAGCGTTCATCCAGTGCTGCGGCTCCCGCAGCGAGAAGAAGGGGTGGAAGAAGTACTGCTCGTCGGTGTGCTGCATGTACGCCACCAAGCAGGCCATCATCACCAAGGAGCACGCCGATGTCGAAGAGGACATATTCTTCATGGACATCCGCTCCTACGGCAAGGAGTTCGAGGACTACATCCACCGCGCCGAGGGCGAGTACGGCATCAAGATGCACAGGAACGCCCGCGTCGCATCGGTGGAGGAGGACCCCGAGACCAAGAAGCTCACCCTCCGCTATGCTGACCCCGAGGGCGCCCCCAAGGCCGAGGAGTACGACCTCGTGGTCCTGTCGGTGGGCATGAACCCGCAGTCCGACGCCGAGGAGTTCGCCAAGACCCTGGGCTTCGAGCTCAATGAGCACGGCTACTGCAAGACCGAGATCTTCAACCCTCTGGCCACCAGCAGGGAGGGGGTCTTCGTCACCGGTGCCCTGGCGGCGCCCAAGGACATACCCACCTCGGTCGCCGAGGCCTGCGGATCGTCCGCCAAGGCGGGATCGCTGATAGTGGACGAGAACTTCAAGCCCCGCGAGCCCAAGGAGTACCCCCCTGAGCGCGACGTCTCCGGAGAGGAGCCCCGCGTAGGGGTCTGGGTCTGCGAGTGCGGCATCAACATCGGCGCCACCGTCAACGTCCCCACGGTAGCAGAGTACTCTGCTGGCCTGCCGGGGGTCGTCCATGCCGCTGAGAGCATGTACGCCTGCGCCCAGGACTGCCTGGAGGACATCACCGCCACCATCAAGGAGAAGAACCTGAACCGTGTGGTGGTCGCATCGTGCACGCCGAGGACACACGAGCCGCTGTTCCGCAACGCCTGCCGCGAAGGGGGCCTCAACCAGTACCTCTTCAACATGGCCAACATCCGCGACCAGTGCTCCTGGATCCACATGCACGAGCCGGAGAAGGCCACCGAGAAGGCCAAGGACCTGGTCCGCATGGCGGTCGCCAAGGCGCTGCTGCTCGAGCCCCTGCAGGGCTCCAAGCTGCCCGTCACCAACTCCGCCGCCGTCATCGGCGGCGGCGTGACCGGCATGAGCACCGCCCTCGACCTTGCCGCGCAGGGATTCGAGGGGCACATCATCGAGAAGGACGACAGCCTGGGCGGCAACGCCAGGAACTTCTACCACAAGGAGGACGGCAAGGACGTCAGCGAGCACCTCGCCGAGATGATCTCCAAGGTGGAGTCCAACCCGCTCATCAGCGTCCACCTCGGCACCGAGGTCAAGGACATCCCCGGATACGTGGGCAACTTCACCGTCCAGACCGGAGACCAGGAGCTGGAGGTCGGAGCGGTGATACTGGCGGTGGGCGCCAGCCCGTACAAGCCCAGCGAGTACGGCTACGGCAAGGACGACAAGGTCGCCACCGCGCTGGAGGTGGAGAAGATGATCCACGACGGCGGATTCAACGCCAAGAACGTGGCCTTCATCCAGTGCATAGGGTCCAGGAACGACGATGTCAAGTACTGCTCCCGTGTCTGCTGCACCACCGCCCTGCGCAACGCCATCGCCATCAAGGAGGCCGACCCCTCCGCCAAGGTCACCGTGTTCCACAAGGACATAAGGACCTACGGCTACCGCGAGGAGCTCTACCGCCGCGCCTCCGAGCTCGGCGTGATGTTCCTGCGCTTCCCCGAGGACAGGATGCCTGAGTACGACGGCTCCAGCGTGAAGGCCTATGACACCATCCTCAACATGGACGTGTCCGTGCCCGTGGACTGCCTGGTGCTCAGCGCCGGCATAGCCCCCGACCGGGAGGAGAAGGAGGAGCTCGCCAAGATGCTCAAGATACCCATCAGCAAGGACGGGTTCTACTTCGAGGCGCACCAGAAGCTGCGCCCGGTCGACTTCGCCACCGAGGGCGTCTACGTTGCCGGTCTGGCCCATTGGCCCAAGCACATAGACGAGTGTGTGGCACAGGCCTCCGGTGCCGCCTCCAGGGCGCTCACCGTGATATCCAAGGAGGAGCTCGTCTCAGAGGGCATCATCGCCAGCGTCAACGAAGACCTTTGCGACGGGTGCGGCGTCTGCGAGGGCTGCTGCGAGTACAGCGCCATCGAGATAGTCGATGTGGGCGACGGGAAGCTCCGCAGCCAGGTCAACGACGCTCTCTGCAAGGGATGCGGCTGCTGCGTCGCCGCCTGCCCCTCCGGGGCCATGGAGCAGAAGGGATTCAAGAACATCCAGATACAGGCGGAGATCGATGCCGCCCTGGAGGAGTGATACCAATGAGCGAAGACTTCGATCCGAAAGTGATAGCCTTCTGCTGCAACTGGTGCTCTTACGCCGGCGCCGACGGCGCCGGTGTGGCCAGGCTGCAGATGCCTACCAACTTCCGCATCATCCGCACGATGTGCTCCGCGAGGGTCGACCCCGAGCACATACTCAGCGCCCTCGCCAAGGGCGCTGACGGCGTCATCGTGCTGGGATGCCACCCCGCGGACTGCCACTACATAGGCGGCAACTACCGCGCCAGAAGGAGGATGGCCCTTCTCCGCTTCGTGCTGGAGGAGTACGGCTTCGACCCCAAGAGGCTGAGGCTGGAATGGGTCTCCGCCTCCGAGGGGGAGAAGTTCCAGACCACCATGAGCGAGTTCGTGGACGACATCAAGGGCCTCGGCCCCAACCCGCTGAAGGAGGTGGCCTGATTGTCGATATTCGATAAGATACTGGGCAAGCTCTTCAAGAAGGCGGGCGATAAGATGGAGGAGGCCGCTGTCCCCGCCAAGGAGGCGGCGGCAGAGTCCGAAGCGGCGCCCGCCGCCAAGGCGGAGGCCCCGGCGGCGCCCGCCGAGGAGTCCATGGACGACACCCCTGTCGCGCAGGAGGTGTCCCCCAAGGCAGAGCTTCCCCCTGACCTCAAGGCGCTCCTTCCCGGGCCCCCTCCGGGCGGCAAGATCAAGTTCGCCCACTACTGGGGAGCAGGATGCGGAGGCTGCGACGTCTCCATGCTCGACATCAATGAGAAGATACTCACCGTCAACGACATGGCTGACGTGGTCTTCTGGCCCATCGCCGTGGACGGCAAGGTCAAGGACCTGGAGGCCATGGAGGACGGGGAGATCACCGTGACCCTCTTCAACGGCGCGGTGCGCAACTCCGAGAACGAGCACATGCTGAAGCTGCTGCGCCAGAAGTCCACCTTGCTGGTGTCCTACGGCGCCTGCGCCATGTGGGGCGGCATGCCCGGCCTGGCCAACCTGCACAACACCAAGGAGATCATGGACTACGTGTACACCAAGACGCCCACCATGAAGGCGTTCCAGGACACGCAGCCGGAGCCGGTGTTCCCGCAGACCAGCTACCAGGCCCCCGAGGGCGAGCTGCACATCCCGGTGCTCTATGACACCGTGAGAGCGGTGGACGACGTCGTCGATGTGGACTATTACGTCCCCGGCTGCCCGCCCATGCAGACCAGCATAAACGTGCTGCTGGGCGCGCTGATCGGCCATGTGTACAAGGGAGCGGAGCTTCCCCCCAAGGGCACCATAATCGGCGCCTCGGAGAAGACCCTCTGCGAGGAGTGCCCCCGCAAGAAGGAGAACCGCAGGATCGAGAAGGTCGTCGAGCCGCATGAGATAGACGTCGACCCGGAGCTCTGCCTGCTGGACCAGGGCATAATGTGCATGGGCCCGGCGACACGCGCCGGCTGCGGGTCGCCCTGCACCATCGCCGCATCGCCCTGCCGCGGATGCTACGGCCCCACCGGGGCGGTCTCCGAGATGGGCGCGAGCATACTGACCGCGATCGCTTCCCTGTTCCCGGTGCTGGACAACGACCCTCACATCGACGAGGAAGAGATAATGAAGATAATGAGCCAGATAAAGGACCCCTTGGGGTACTTCTATCAGTTCAGCTTGGCCAAGTCCCTGATCAACAGGGCCGTCAAGGAGAAGGGGGGTAACTGAAATGACAGCCCCGATAATATGGGATGAGACAACCAAGAGCGAGTCCAACCGGATAACCATCGACCCGATAACCCGCCTGGAGGGCCACGGGCTGATAGAGATATTCCTGGACGAGAACGGCAATGTCGCGAACGCCTACTGGCAGACCCCGGAGCTGCGCGGTTTCGAGAGGTTCTGCATCGGTCGCAGGGTGACCGAGATGAACCAGCTCACCGCCCGCCTCTGCGGCGTCTGCCCCGGCGCTCACCACATGGCCTCCACCAAGGCCATCGACATGTGCTACAACACCAAGCCGACCGACACCGCGTTCATGATCAGGGACCTGTTCTACGGGGCCCACTTCGTGCACAGCCACATCGCGCACTTCTACGTGCTGGCCTCGGCCGACTTCGTGCTCGGCCCCTCTTCGCCCGCCGCCACCAGGAACGTCCTGGGAGTGGTGGGCGCCGTGGGCCTCGAGCTCGGCTCGGCGGTGCTCAAGGCGCGCGCCTACGCGCAGAAGATACAGGCGATGATCGGCGGCAAGGCCACCCATCCGGTGATGGGCGTCCCCGGCGGCGTCTCCAAGCCCATAAGCAAGGAGGAGCAGGCGGAGATCCTGTCCATGAGCGAGTACATGGTGGACTTCGCCAAGACCACTCAGCAGGTCTTCGCCGACGTGGTGCTGGCCAACCAGGACTACGTGGACATAATCGCCAACCCGGACATCTTCTACCATGAGACCTACTACATGGGGATGGTGAACAAGGACAACAAGGTGGAGTTCCACGACGGCCCGATCAGGGTGGTCGACCAGAAGGGCGCCGAGTTCGCCAAGTACGACCCGGTGGACTACCTGGACAACATCGCCGAGGCGGTGGAGCCCTGGTCCTACCAGAAGTTCCCCTACCTGAAGAAGGTCGGGTACAAGGGGCTGGTCGACGGTCCGGACAGCGGCATCTACCGCGCCATACCGCTGAGCAGGCTCAACGCCGCCGAGGGCATGAAGACCCCGCTGGCGCAGGAGGAGTACGAGAAGTTCTACGCGACCTTCCGCGACCTCGGCGTCGAGGGCCCGGTGCATAACACGCTGGCCATCCATTGGGCGAGGGTCATCGAGATGCTCTACGCCGCCGAGCTCGTGAACGAGCTGGCGCAGAACCCCGACCTGACCACCGGCGACATCAAGCAGCGCGACATCTCCCCGGGCGGGGAGGGCATCGGCTGCGTCGAGGCCCCGCGGGGCACGCTGACCCACCATTACGTCAGCGACGAGAACGGCATCGTCACCGACTGCAACATGGTGGTCGGCACCACCAACAACAACGGCCCGATGAACATGAGCGTGGCCAAGGCCGCCAAGGCGCTCATAAAGGACTACCAGGTCTCGCCGGGTCTGCTGAACATGGTGGAGATGGCCTTCCGCGCCTACGACCCCTGCAACTCCTGTGCCACGCACAGCCTGCCGGGGCAGATGCCGCTGAAGGCGGTCATCAAGGACGCCGACGGCGAGGTCTTCAAGACCTTCTCGCGCAACTGAGCGCGCCCCAAACCCCTTTCACAAAACCCTTCTTTTTCTGTATCTCCTGCCGGGCACCCAAAGGTCCGCCAGCCTTCCCAGCGCCACCCCGTCCAGGAGGTACACGCGAGCCTCCTCCATGTCCAGCAGCTCGCTGTTGAGCACCGGCCCCAGCATGCCCTCGCCCTCCACGTTCACCGGCGAACCGCCCAGGTTGGGGTTGAAGGCCGGCAGCACCAGCAGCTCCTCCGGCAGCCCGTCGCCGTCCCGGAACGGTATCCGCAGCCAGCAGGGCTCGGTGGGGCCGGAGCCCCTGATGCCGGCGAAGGAAACCCGGGAGTGGTTGTGGGCGCTCAGCAGCACCCTGCAGCCCAGGGCCCTCGCCGAAGGCCAGGTGTGGCCGTGCACCATGCCCAGGTCACCGAACAGGGCCCCGGAGGCGGGCAGCATCTCGACCCCCTGAGGGAGGAAGGCGTCCAGCCCGGCGTCGTGGTTCCCCCTCACCACGCTGACCCGCGGATAGGCCTGCAGCAGGCTCTCGAAGAAGCGGGGGACCTCCCGGTGCTCCTGGCGGGTGCTGCCCGGCACGCGGTGCTTGACATCGCCCAGTATGACCAGCCTGTCAACGCCCTCGGCCGCCTTGAGCAGCTCCGCCTCCATCTTGGCCGTCTGGGAAGGGATGTGGAAGCCCTTCCAGGAAAGATGCGCCTCCAGGCCGATGTGCAGGTCGGCCACCACCAGCAGCTCCTCTTCGCCGGAGGCCCTCAGCATCGGCCTGTCGGGCACGGGGAGGACCTTCATATGCGCCCGCCGAAGTCCTGGGCGGCCGTGAGCGCGGGGCCGATGTGGTCGAGCATGTCGGTCGCCATCATCCCCGGGCCCTGCGAGGCCTCCGCCCGCTCGCCGGCGATGCCGGCGATGTAGGACCCCAGGCGGGCGGCGTCGAAGAGCCCCATGCCCTTGGCGGCCAATCCGGCGCACATCCCTGCCAGCACATCGCCGGTGCCGCCCACCGTCATCCCCGGGCAGCCGCTACGGTTCAGCTTGGTCCTCACGCCGTCGCTGATCACGTCCACCGCCCCCTTGAGCAGCACGACGGCCCCCGAGCCCGAAGAGGCGCTGCGGACGTACTCGGCCCTTTCTTCGATGTCATCGGGACAGGGCTCGCCGGTCAGCCTCTCCAGCTCCCGCTTGTGAGGCGTCACCAGGACCTCCCCCCCCGCCGACCTGGCATGGGCGAGGGCGGAGACGGCGTCAGCGTCCAGGACCATGGGCAGGGGGCAGTCCTCGATGACCGCGGCGACGGCGGCCAAGGTATCGGCCCCGCCGCCGAGACCGGGACCGATGAGGAGAACGTCGGCGAACCGGGCCAGGTCGAGGACATCATCCACATCGGCCTCCTGGAGGTGGTCGCCGCTGAGGCAATGGGTGATGAACATCGGCGAATAGGAGGCCACTATCTGGAAGCTGCGCCGAGGGGTTGCGATGTGGACCAGGTCGCTGCCGATGCGGTAGGCGCCGAGGGCGGCCAGGGCCGGGGCCCCGGTGTACGGGCCGCCTCCCAGCACCAGGACGCGGCCGTTCTGCCCCTTGTGGGACGAGGAGAGGGGCATCGGGTAGAGCATCGCCTCCCCCGGGCCGGTGAAGGTGGCCGCCTCCAGGGGGATGCCGATGTCGGCAACCACGATCTCCCCGCAGCTATCCTCGTCCATGCCCTCCTTCAGGTCATGGAAGGTGACGGTGACATCGGGCCTGATCGCCTGAGGGGTGCCGAGGCCGGACGGGCAGTCGACCGAGACCACGGGGGAGGCCGCGGAGGCCATCATCTTGAGGGCGGAGGCGTGCGGCTCCCGCACCTCGCCGCTCACCCCCAGGCCGAGAACGGCATCGACGATCAGGTCGTATTCGCCCAACCCGGCCTCGGAGAGCATCATCGAACTCTCCGCCACCATCCTGTAGTTCCGCCTCGCCGCCTCCGTCCTGATGGACGACTCGTGCTTCACGAGCAGCACCTCGACGTCGCGGTAGGGGAGCAGATGCCTGGCCGCCACGAAACCGTCGCCGCCGTTGTTGCCGCTGCCGCAGACCACCGCTATCCTCTCCTTATCGGGGAAGCGTTCCAGCACCAGGTCGGAGACGGCGCAGCCCGCCTGCTCCATGAGCATCTCCACCGACACGCCCCAATGGGCGGAGTTCACATCGAGGACGCGGAACTCGGAAACGGGCAACATGCCCAATCTAAGGGCGCCTGCTTTTTTAAGCCTTTTCGCAGTCCAGGACAATAATATATAGAACCAAGGGCATTCAAAGTCAGAGGAATCTGAGGTGAGTGAGATCCGAAGGCTAGTATTGGATGTTCTGAAGCCCCATCACCCCTCCATCATCGAAATGGCGCAGAAGCTTTCGGTGGCGACGGGGGTGCTGGGGGTCAACTGCACCGTTTCAGAGGTCGACCAGGAGACCCAGAAGATCAAGATAACCATCGAGGGCAACATGATCGACTACGATTCGGTGTCGGACGTCATCGCCGAGGGCGGCGCGGTCGTCCATTCCATCGATTCGGTGTCGGCGGGCAAGACGCTAGTGGAAGAGGTGGAGACGCCTCAGGACCGCTGAGCGACGAGCTCGCGCCCCAGCTTACGCAGAAGCTCGGTCTTGGCCAGGGACCTTTCCACCCTTATCCTTCCCTCGGAATGGGGCCAGTTGGCGGGATAGAGCTTGCCGCTCTCCACCCTGTATTCCAGCCCCAGGGCGCGGACGGCCTTCTCGAGGCCCTCCAATGTAGGGCTGTGGACAGCGAGCCGGCGATTGACCTTCCGCCCCTCGGCGCGGGACCTCGATTTGTCGAAGTATTCCGGCCATACGCTCCAGGCGGTGTCCTCGTCGTAGCTCATTTCACGGGCTCGGAAAAAACGGGCCTCACTCGACGAGCACAGCGTCGATGGAGCCCTTCTGCCCCGGCCTCGAGGTCACCACCGCATCGCCCACCTCGGTCACGATGGTGGTGCCCTTGTTGATGATGTTGCGCTGGACGTAGTTGGGGTTGGCGGGGTTGCTCTTGACACTGATGATCTTGGCCCGCGTGACCTCGTTGGTCTTGCGGTCCATGACGTTGGCCACATCCCCTGAGAGCATCCTGATCTTGCTGTTGGCACCCTTGGTGCGATACTTCTTCAGGCTCTGAGGGCCGACCTTGGTGTACTGCTTCTCCCTGCCGATCTCGAACTTCCTCTTGCCACGGCTGAGCTTCATACGTCCGCCGGACGGCTTCCTCTTAGACTTACCCTGCCAAAGTGCCATGTCTATTCCTGCAGTGCTAATTATAGTGATGTATAAAACAGTTTGCCTTGCGCAGCGGCTCCGGCGGTGACACCCAGTGCCCCGCGCACCGGGCGGGGCGCCGCCAGCAGGGGGCCTCAGTCCTGAGGCCCGAGGAGATTGATGGAGATGTCCTCGTCATCGATGTCCAGAATGGCGGCGTAGCCGTCCCTGGCCGCTCCAGGGTTCATGAATATGATGCCGTCCTCCTCGGTGACGCCGCGGGCCTCGTGCACATGGCCCGCCAGAACGAGCAGCGGGCGGTGCTTGTCCACCAGCTCCCTGATGGAATGGCTCCCCACGCTTATGCCGGAGGGTATCTCGTCGTTCCTGCCGTAGGGAGGGGTGTGCAGCATCAGCACCATGGCGTCCTCGGCGATGGGGTCCAGCATCTCCCTGATGACATCCTCGTCCAGCTCGAACGGGGTGTCGAATATGGTGGGGTTGGAGCCGCCCAGGCCGGCGAACTTGATGCCGCCTATCTCCATGGAGACGCCGTGAAGGGAAACGCCCGCCGACGATATGGCCTCCAATATCTCCGGGGGGTCGCAGTTGCCCGGTATGGCATACACGTCCGTTCCCAGGGACGAGATGAACTCGGCCGCCCAATCGGCAGGGCCGAAATGGGTGATGTCCCCGAGGATGAGGACCGCATCCGCCCCATGGCGCTCTATCCGCTCCTTGGCGTCCTTAAGGGCCGCCTTCTTGGCGTGTATGTCTGAGATGACTAAGAACCTCATGGCCCTTTCGGATATCCCTTGGTGATACATTAAACTTTCAATCTCAGAGCAAAGGGAATAGCAGCGGGTATGAGGCCAGCAGACCCAGCAACGCTCCGCCGTTGATCCACGGCAGGCCTGGGGCCGGCTCATCCCCCAAGCTCCTCATCAGCATGAGGGCCCCCAGGGCGCCTCCGGCCGCCACCGCCGCCGCCACCGCCGCATGGGACCAGGCGAAGTGACCCGCTGCCCCGGACAGATGGTAATAGGCGGACACGGTGAGAAGGCCCGGGACCGCTATGTCACCCAGCCCCATGATGGTGTCGGTGTAGGCCTCGTCATCGGATGGCAGCACGAGCATCAGCGGCAGACGGGAGGCGCCGACGCCCTCCGCCAGCCTCATCATGTGCCCGCTCCCTCTCACCGCCCAATAATCGTATGCGGCCAGCAGAACCAGCAGCATCGCCGCCGGGAGCGGCGAGAGAGACGCTCCAATGAGCGCCGCCGCGCCCGCGCAGAGCACCAGGGCGGCCAGGTTCCTGACGGCAACCGATCTTGAAAGGAAAGAGCCGCCAACCAGCGCCAAGGCGCCTCCGCCCGAGGCCGCCAGGGCCGGGATGAAGGCCCCGGTGAACGCGTACAGGGGTATGAAGAGGGTGGCGGTGACCGCCACCAGCATCGCGGCCGCCATGACGGCCCTCAGGAAGAAGTCCCTCCTCATGACGATTAGCAGCAGGACCAGGGCGGTCGCTACGGCGAAGAGCGCCAGGTAGATCAGGGTGTTGGCGGGGTCCCCGGGGTCCTCGAAGGCCTGGGCCCCCTCGGGTATCAGGGACGCGACCATTGCGGCGGCGGCGTTCACGATGAGGAACAAGGTGACGAAAAAAGCGCTCTCCCGCATGCCCGCCATGCTGCTAAAGAGCGACTACCCCGCTTATACAGATTTTCTCGCAGGGGATGATGGGATGGCGCGGAGAGGGGGATTTGAACCCCCGTGTCCTTACGGACAATAGATTAGCAGTCTATCGCCTTACCAGGCTGGGCTATCTCCGCAGCATTGTTGAAAAAGGGAAGCTGTAATTAAATCTTTGTATACGATGGAATTAAATTGCACCCCGCCTCCGGGGCCTTCGCCGCGGAGGCGCAGCTACCATTTTCCAGCGCATCAGGAAACGTTTATATAGAGATGAGGAGACTTAGAATTGCACTTCCCGGAGCGGGAAGGGCGCCCTCGAAACGGTTAAATATAACATCGATGTTCGAGGGAATGCGTCAAATGCGAAGCGCCCCGGAGCACCGGGGAATGCCGGCATCTGGACGCGGAAGATGTATGGAGAAGCAAGATCTCCGCCTCATCGGCGTGCCCTCTTGTTTCTGACGTTCGATGCTGTACCATTAATTGTGTCGTCGTAAGACGGGACACAACCATAGGTGAAACCTGGTGTACCTGCCAAGTTTCCTTCATCCTAGACGTATAATAATGTCAAAAGGATTTGACTCCGGTTGATCCTGCCGGCGGCCACCGCTATAGGAATTCGATTAAGACATGCGAGTCGAGAGTCTTCGGGACTCGGCGGACTGCTCAGTAACACGTGGATAACATGCCCTTAGGAGGGGGATAACCTCGAGAAATTGAGAATAATACCCCATAGGTCATGAATGCTGGAATGCATCATGGCTCAAAGCTCCGGCGCCTAAGGATTGGTCTGCGGCCTATCAGGTAGTAGTGGGTGTAACGGACCCACTAGCCAATGACGGGTATGGGCCTTGAGAGAGGGAGCCCAGAGATGGACTCTGAGACACGAGTCCAGGCCCTACGGGGCGCAGCAGTCGCGAAACCTTCACACTGAGGGAAACCTTGATGAGGGAATTCCTAGTGCCTGCATTTTGTGTAGGCTTTTCTCCAGTGTAGATAGCTGGAGGAATAAGGGCCGGGTAAGACGGGTGCCAGCCGCCGCGGTAATACCCGCGGCCCGAGTGGTGGTCGATATTATTGAGTCTAAAACGTCCGTAGCCTGTTCAGTAAATCTTTGGGTAAATCGGCCAGCTTAACTGACCGAATTCCGGAGAGACTGCTGAACTTGGGACCGGGAGAGGCCAGAGGTACTTCTGGGGTAGGGGTAAAATCCTGTAATCCTAGAAGGACCACCGGTGGCGAAGGCGTCTGGCTAGAACGGATCCGACGGTGAGGGACGAAGCCCTGGGGCGCAAACGGGATTAGATACCCCGGTAGTCCAGGGTGTAAACGCTGCAGGCTTGGTGTTGGGGGTCCTTCGAGGGCGCCCAGTGCCGGAGAGAAGTTGTTAAGCCTGCTACTTGGGGAGTACGTCCGCAAGGATGAAACTTAAAGGAATTGGCGGGGGAGCACCGCAACGGGAGGAGCGTGCGGTTTAATTGGATTCAACACCGGAAAACTCACCAGGAGCGACGGTTACATGAAAGCCAGGCTGATGACCTTGCTTGATTTTCCGAGAGGTGGTGCATGGCCGTCGTCAGTTCGTACCGTAAGGCGTTCTCTTAAGTGAGATAACGAACGAGACCCTCACCATTAGTTGCCACCGGTTCCTCCGGGGACCGAGCACACTAATGGGACCGCTGGCGCTAAGTCAGAGGAAGGAGAGGTCAACGGTAGGTCAGTATGCCCCGAATCTCCTGGGCTACACGCGCGCTACAAAGGGCGGGACAATGGGCTCCTACGCCGAGAGGCGAAGGTAATCTCGAAACCCGTCCGTAGTTCGGATTGAGGGTTGTAACTCACCCTCATGAAGCTGGATTCCGTAGTAATCGCGGATCACCAATCCGCGGTGAATATGCCCCTGCTCCTTGCACACACCGCCCGTCAAACCACCCGAGTTGGGTTTCAGTGAGGCTGCTTCTAATTGTGGCGGTCGAACTGAGATTCAGCAAGGAGGGTTAAGTCGTAACAAGGTATCTGTAGGGGAACCTGCAGATGGATCACCTCCTACGCTGGGAAGACTCAGTCTTCCCGAGGGGGGCTTCGGCCCCCCTCACAACCAGTATTGCAAGGAAGTCGTAAATGATTTCCCGGACAATTCCTGTGCAGGGACACCAGGCACCAAATCAGCATCGAACGTCATCTTCCAATAAATTTCAGCGTTTTTCTGAGACCAATGTTTATTTCATCGCAGCGCCTATTCCCGCAGCATGGGCCGAGGGGCGGACGCTCCCGAAGGGAGCAAGGAGATAGACCGTCAGATACTGGCCCTCCTCAACCGCCGCGCCGAGCTCCTGGCCGGCGCCCATGCGGAGGGGAGGGCCGACCTGATGTCCCAGGAGGAGCGCATGCTCCGGGAGCTGCTGGCGGACAACCCTGGGCCGTTGCGGGACGAGGACGCCGCCGCAGTCTTCCGCGAGCTGCTCTCCATCCTCCGCCGCTTAGTGGCCGATGTGGAGGTATCCTATCTGGGGCCGGAGGCGTCCTTCACCCACCAGGCGGCGTTCCGCCGTTTCGGCTCCGCCGCCCGCATGGTCTCCTGCGACAGCATACCCTCGGTCTTCCGCGACGTGGAGTCAGGGCGCTCCTCGTTCAGCGTGGTGCCGGTGGAGAACTCCACCGAAGGGGCGGTCACCTACACCCTCGACCTCCTGGTCCAATCCTCGGTCCAGATCTGCGCCGAGATAAACCTCCGCATCAGCCACTGCCTGATGTCCGAGGCCCCCATTGAGGAGGTCAGCGCCGTCTACTCCCATCCCCAGGTCTTCGGCCAGTGCCGCGAGTGGATCTCGGAGCGCCTGCCCCACGCCGAGCTCCGTGAGGTGAAGAGCACCGCCGACGCCGCCGCCAAGGCCAAGGCGGACGGCAACGCCGCCATCGCCTCGCGCATGGCATCGGAGCTCTACGGCCTTCCCATATTGCGGGAGTCCATCGAGGACAATCCGGACAACAGCACTAGATTCTTGGTCCTCGCCCGCGACTCCCCGCCGCCCACCGGCGACGACAAGACGTCGATATGCTTCGCCCTCCGCGACCGCGCCGGCGCCCTCTACGACGCCCTCCATTCCTTCAAGAAAGAGGATATAAACCTCACCATGATCCAGAGCAGGCCGTCGCGGATGCGGAACTGGGACTACATATTCTTCGTCGACATGGAGGGCCACATGCAGGATGATGACGTGTCGCGCGCCCTCTCCGAGCTGGCAGAGGGCTGCGTCTTCCTCCGCGTCCTCGGCAGCTACCCGCGCAACGACGAGCTCCTCTGACGGCCAAGAACAAATAAATACAATCCAGGCCATCTTCTGTTCCCGTGAGGACATGAAGTTCATTTTCGTCACGGGAGGAGTCCTCTCCGGCCTGGGGAAGGGCATCACCGCTTCTTCGATAGGAAAGCTGCTCATGTGCAGGGGCCTGAAGGTCTCCGCCATCAAGATCGACCCTTACCTGAACATCGACGCCGGGACCATGAACCCCTTCGAGCACGGGGAGGTCTACGTGCTCGATGACGGCGGCGAGGTGGACCTCGACCTCGGCAACTACGAGCGATTCCTGGACATATCGATCAGCAGCGAGCACAACATCACCACCGGAAAGGTGTATCAGGCCGTGATAGAGAAGGAGCGCCGCGGCGACTACCTCGGCAAGACGGTGCAGATCATCCCCCATGTCACCAACGAGATCAAGGAGAGGATAACCCGCATCGCCCGCTCCAACAGCGCCGACCTCACCATCGTCGAGATGGGAGGGACGGTGGGCGACATCGAGTCCATGCCATTCCTGGAGGCCGTCAGGCAGCTGTCGGTGGAGGTGGGCAGGGAGAACTGCATATTCCTGCACACCACCCTCATACCCATACTGGGGTCGGTGGGGGAGCAGAAGACCAAGCCCACCCAGCACTCGGTGAAGGAGCTGATGGCCCTGGGCATCAAGCCCGACCTCATCGTGGGGAGGTCCTCGGTGGAGCTGGACGACGGGATAAAATCGAAGATATCGATGTTCTGCGACGTCTCCAAGGAGGCCGTGATCTCCGCCCCGGACGCCCGCTCGATATACGAGGTGCCGATGGTCCTGGAGAGGCAGGGCGTCTCCGAGCTGATAATCGACAAGATGCGGCTCAGGCCCCTCACCAAGGCGATGGACATGTCGGTGTGGCAGGGCTTCCTGCAGAGCGTCCTGTCGCCCGGCATGACGGTCGACATCGCCCTGGTGGGCAAGTACACCGACCTGGCCGACTCCTACCTCAGCCACCTGGAGGCCCTGGCCCACGCCGGCGCCCAGGAGGACTGCGGCGTGAACGTGCTGTTCGTGGACAGCGACCGGCTCCTCACCGAGGGGCCGGAGGCGGTGCTGGGCAAGGCCGACGGGATACTGGTCCCCGGCGGCTTCGGCACCCGCGGGGTGGAGGGCAAGGTCGCCGCCGCCCGCTACGCCCGCGAGCAGGGGGTCCCCTTCGCCGGCGTCTGCCTCGGCTTCCAGGTCGCGACCATAGAGGTCGCCCGCGGCCTCATCGGCCTGGAAGGGGCCAACAGCACCGAGTTCGACCCCTGCGCCCCCCACCCGGTGATAGACCTGATGCCGGAGCAGCGCGAGCTGAACTCCATGGGCGCCACCATGCGGCTGGGGTCCATGAAGGTCATGATCAGGGAGGGCTCCAAGGCCCATTCCCTCTACGGTTCGACGGAGGCCTGGGAGAGGCACAGGCACCGCTTCGAGGTGAATCCGGAGTACATAGAGCAGTTCGAGCGGGCGGGCTGGCGCTTCAGCGGGCGTTGCGAGGAGGGGCGTCGCATGGAGATCGGCGAGCTCGACGGCCACCCCTTCTTCATGGCCTCCCAGTTCCACCCCGAGTTCAAATCGCGGCCGGGAAGGCCGGCGGCCGTCCACTCCGGCCTGGTGCAGGCGGCCGTCCAGAGGAAGAAGCAGTCCAGAATCGAGTGAAGCCAAACCTTTTATAACCCTTACCCATAATCGAGCCCCGATATCATGTCAGACGATTACCTGGAGCTGTTGGACAGGGCCAAGGAGACGCTTCCCGAGACCATCGAGAAGCACGAGAGGTTCAACATCCCCGAGCCCGACATCCTCCAGGAGGGTAAGATCACCGTCCTGAGGAATTTCGCGGACATCACCGACGCCCTGCGCCGGGACCCGGAGCACATGCTCCAGTTCCTGCTGCGCGAGATGGGCACCCCCGGAAACCTCGAGGGCAGGAGGGCGGTCTTCAAGGCCAAGCTCGGCGCCAACCAGCTGATGGAGCGCATCGAGAACTACGCTGACACCTTCGTCGTCTGCTCGGAGTGCGGCCGCCCCGACACCCGCATGGTGAAGGACGGCAGGGTCCTGACGCTGGAATGCGACGCCTGCGGCGCCCACCGCCCGGTGCACGTCCGGAGGACCATCAAGTCCGACCTCTCCAAACAGCTCCGCGAGGGCGGCGTGTACGAGCTCTTCATCCACGACGTGGGCAAGAAGGGCGACGGCGTGGCCAAGTTCAACAACCGCGTCATATTCGTACCTGGGGCCGTCAAGGGCACCAGGGTGAGGGTCAAGGTGACCAAGATTTCGGGCAGCACCGCCTACGGCATGGTCACCCAGGACCCGGTCACCGAGTGACCTCCGGGCTGCGATGAAGTTCTACGTCGAATCGTACGGCTGCACCATGAACCAGGGCGAGGGCGGGGAGCTCTCGCGCCGGATGGCGGCGTCGGGGCATTCCCCTCAGGCCTCGGCCGATGACGCCGAGCTCGTCGTGCTCAACACCTGCACGGTGGTGGAGACCACCGAGCTGCGAATGCTCAGACGCCTGCGGGAGCTGCGCTCCCAGGGCAAGGAGGTGGTGCTCACCGGCTGCATGGCCAAGGTGCAGGCGCCCTCGTTGGCGGCGGCGTCGCCGGAGTCGATCATCGTTGCCCCTCAGGAGTATCCGTCATTCTCGGAGAGGCTGCGCTCCCGCTACGGCGACGGCGGGCCGCCGCAGCGCCCGCTTCCGCCCGGGCCGGCGATCATCCCCATCGCCCAGGGCTGCCGGGGCGCCTGCAGCTACTGCATCACCCGCTTCGCCCGCGGCGGGCTGCGCAGCGTGCCCGTCGAGGACATCGAGGAGAGATTCCTCGAGGCCATCGGCCGGGGGGCGAAGGAGGTCCTTCTCACCTCACAGGACAACGGCTGCTACGGCCTCGACATCGGCTCGGACCTCCCCTCGCTGCTCGATGCGCTCCTGAAGCACGAGGGCGAGCACCGCATCCGCCTCGGCATGATGAACCCCGAGCATTTCCTGCCGATCGCGGACGAACTCCTGCAGCGGATGGAGGACCGGCGGGTATACCGCTTCCTGCACCTGCCGCTGCAGAGCGGCAGCGACCCCGTGCTGAAGGCCATGGGCAGGCGCTATTCGCCCCGGGATTTCATCTTTGCAGTGGAGAAGGCGCGGGAGGCCTTCCCCGGCATCAGCCTCTCCACCGATGTGATCGTCGGATTCCCTGGCGAGACCGAGGAGGACCACCGCGCCAGCGTGAGGCTGCTCCAGCAGGCGAGGCCGGACATCATAAACGTCACCCGTTTCTCCCCCCGGCCCGGCACCGAGGCCGCCTCCATGCCCGGGGCCCCCCACGGCAGGGTGAGCAAGGCCCGCTCCCGGGAGATGAGCTCCCTGAGGATGAGCCTGGGGGAGGGCATCAACAAGGAGCTGGTGGGCAAGGAGCTGGATGCCCTGGTGAGCGAGCATGGCAGCGAGG
Organism: Methanomassiliicoccaceae archaeon; assembly: GCA_003550345.1. Classification (GTDB taxonomy): domain Archaea; phylum Thermoplasmatota; class Thermoplasmata; order Methanomassiliicoccales; family Methanomethylophilaceae; genus PWHV01. The sequence continues at coordinate 21,499 of PUJZ01000017.1, read as the reverse complement.
GGAGCATGATCTGCCGCAGCGACTGCTACCGCCCCGTCGTCATCCCGACGGGGCCGGGCGTCGGCGAGCGGCTCAAGCTGCGCATCGTCGATGCGGCGCCCACCCACCTCTTCGGCGAGCCAGCCGACTGACCATCGTTATATATTCGAAGCAGAATCAAGAGAGCACAGTCCCGTGGTGTAGTGGTCAATCATGCCGGCCTTTGGAGCCAGCGACGGGGGTTCGAATCCTCCCGGGACTACCATCATCCTATCAGCCCATGCGTTCTTTGTTAAAATAGAAGAATGAGGTAATTGGTTTTAGTGGGACAGATGGGACATCATCCTTGTCCCCCATCCCGGATCCCAATATCACCACGGGGTACGCCCAGTCTCTAAAGTTATCTTGTTGAACTTCTTTGAAAGCTTATAGGCGTCATATGCCTGCCATATGTAGAACAACAACGGCAACAGGAAGGCCAGAGAAAGTATGAAGAAACTATCTGTGACCACGGCAGCAGATATTCCAACGAAGAACAGGATGGCAATGAAAACCCAACCCAGGAAGAGGAACAAAAGGCCTCTGAGGAACCTCCCCGCATATATCTGACCTATTCCGAAGATGCCGACAAGCCCTAGAAGAATCCCGAGCACCGCTGCAACCCCCGGGTTCTTCTGAACGTTTACAACGATCTGCGGCCCTGACCTCTTGTTCGAGCCTGTAGAGCCGAGGGCGGGGGACTCCCCGCAAGAAGAACAGAATTTATCCCCCTCCTTCAATTCATTACCACAATTGCTGCAATAGACCATGACCCCACTCCTTTTGTCTTATTATCAAACAAAGACGCATTAAATAAACATATCTGATAAAGTAAGGCGAACCGCGATGCTCTGACCCAATCAATAACCTCTAAAGAGATTATTTGGCGATCCTCTGGACGTCAGGGGATGAGGAATCACATTTTCGTATGTTCCCGCTATGAAATGAGTCCCGAGACCGGAATCCCCGGATCCCGGGCTACAAGGGTGTAGCTTCAATCATCCGTCCAGCCACTTGCGAAAGTATTATCTTATACGCCGTTTAATCTGAGCAACATGGCATGGAAACCGATATTCTGCGAGAAGCTCTGCCCGGTCTGCAAGAAGGCCAGGGCGGGAGACCCGAAAATGATGGAGGCTCAGAAGGAGCATCTCGCCAAGCACGGCGCCGAAGGCTGCATGTTCGGGAGGGCCCGGACACGCTACTACGGCGTGACCCCTGACAAGCCAGTGCCCCCTGGGAGCAGATGAGCCCGCCGAGGCGCTACTCGTTGGAGATCAGGGCGCATTGCCCCGAGGAATCAAGAGCGCAAGCGCTATCGGGATCCCTGGGCCCGGACAACGAAGGATACGTGGAGACGGACAGGGACGGCGAGTGGCTGTGCTTCCGCATGTCGGCGGCCGACGCCGGGACGCTGAAGCAGACCGCCGACGACCTCTTGGCCTGCCTGAGGGTGGCGGAGGACGTCTCATTCCTTTGAGGGGACGCCGTCGCGGGTCTTCACCGCCACGCCCTTGTTGAAGGCCAGCATCTCTTCCCTTGTCAGAAGCGCCCTCCCCACCGCCACCAGCTCGTCCGCGGACGAGACCACCATCGCCTCGTCCATCGGCCTCAGCCCGGGGTCGCAGTCGGTGACGAAGGCGCAGAATACGTTCCTCCCCTCGCGGTTGAACGGAACGGCATCGTCCATGACGGTGACCCTCATCACCGGCGCCCTCAGCCCCTCCATGAGCTTGGCGGCGCCCTCGGGCCTCAGCGTGTAGAAGCCGTCGGATGCCCGCATCGAGAGCACATGCTCCCCGGAGACCAGGACGTTCCTGATCTTCCCCGTCTTCCGGGAAACGACCAGCTCGAGCGCCCCGTCGAATAGCAGGGAGGCGGCCTCCTCGCCGAACTGGTACCGGGCCACGGCCACCGCCCGCAGCGCGTTCACGTCATAGTCCCCCTCTGAAGGGGACTTGACGCTGGGCTTCAGGCCGTGGGCGGCCAGGAAGGCGGCGGCGCCCTCCTCGGCGGCGGCATCGGCATCGGCGTCGCTGATCGTGGGGAACAAGGACTGGGCGAGGGGATAGATCTCGTCCAGCTCCGGAGGGACCGGACCGAAGGCGGTCCTGACCAGGGGGAGGGCCCCCTGCGAGAGCAGGGAGCGGAACTCATCGCCCTGGTAGCGTCCGTGGGGCTTCCCCTTCTCATCAAGGGCGACGTACTCCTGGAAGGGCGGCAGGTAGCGGCTCTGCGAGCGCTGCCGGTAGCGATGCAGCGCCGGACGGCGCAGGGTCTCCGGGCCGGTGTAGAACATGGCGCCGTCTCGGCTCAGCGGCTCATGCCTCTCCAGGAGCTCCGCGTGATCGGCGACGCGCCTGAGCCCGTCCAGGAGGGCGGGGTGAGCGCGGCAGCGGATCTCGGCCAGCTCCCATATGCTGCCCTCGGATATCGCCCTGCGTACGCGGGCCATCTCCTTCTTCAGCTCGTAGAGGTTGTGGCGGGCGATCGTCACCTCCCTCTCCTTCTTGGGCAGTCCGCGCAGGGACTCCAGGTCATGGTCGCCGCAGGCGGGGCAGTCGCATTCGAGGCCGTGCATGTCCTGCAGACGGGCGGTGCCGTCCACGAACATCAAGCGGTCGTCGCGGGCGAACTTGGCATAGGACGCGGAATCGAACATGTCGCAGCCCATCAGGGCCGCCAAGGAGATCAGCATCGGATGGCCGGCGCCGAAAAGATGGACCGGCCTCGCTGGCAGGAGGCCCTTCTTCGAGGACAGCACCACGTCCACCAGCTCACGGTAGCGGTACTGCTCCATCAGCGGCACCACGCCGCCGATGGGGTGAACGTCTACGTCCATGGAGGCCATCGCCCGGGCGCAGCTTTCGCGCAGGCGGGGATACACCGAACCCTGCACGACCCCGGCCAGCATCATGCCCTCCTTCATGCCGGCGGCCTCCTCCGTCCGCCCCAGCGTGGTCTCGATGGAGGCGGCGGTCTGCTCCTCGGTCCAATAGGGCTCGGCGAATATGTCCAGCACGGTGCCGATGTCGCTGCCCGCCGCCCTCTGGAATCCGATGATCTCCTCATTGCTCACCTCCACCTCGCCGTACATGTGCGATTGGAACGTCCCGGAGTCCGTCATTATCACCCCTGGGTAGTCGAGCAGGCGGTGGAGGCCCTCATCGAGGGCCCTCTCGTTCAGCCCTGTGCTGTTGCGTATGATGTAGGAGTTGGTTATCAGCGCCTTGAAGCCGAAATGATGGTAGAGCTGGGAGGGGCTGACGGTGGCCAGCTTGGGGTTGACCACGGGCAGCAGGGCGGGGGTGTCGAGCCGGGCCCGGGGGGTGTGCAGCACGCCTATGCGGGCCAGGCCGTCCCGCTTGACGATCTCGAACATCGATGACCCCATCGGTTACCCTGTATAAATGGTGATAGCCGTGGGCGCCAGCGACCAGCTCAGGCGCCGCGGGAGTCGGCCAGGGCCTTGGATATGGCGTTCTTGAGGATTATGTCGGGTATGTCCTCGATTATGGAGCGGTTCCAGTCCATGGGGTCGCGGTCCTCCTCCTCGGCGGTGCCGCAGCCTCCGGTGTCGCAGGCGCCGGCGCAGGTGCCGCAGTCCTTGGAGGCGGGTATCACGAGGTCGAGGCCGTCGAGGATCTCCGCCACCGTCCTTCCGTTGATCATAACATCGTTGCTCTCCGCGGAGCCTTCGGGCAGCTCGGTCTCCCTCAGCCGCACGCTGACCCCGGCGTACTTGACCTCGCCCACCAGGGAGTTGAGGTAGTCGCTGAAGTCCTGCACGTCCCTGCGGCTCTCCTCGAAAGGTCGGTCCAGGGCGATCTTGCGGCGGTACTCGATGTCCAACATGGGTGATGAATCCGCCGCAACGGTAGAAAAAGCCTTCCCACCTACGATAATCTTTTAACGTGCTCGGCGCTCACGCATTCAGATGAGCTCCTACGGCTACAAGATGGTCATCGCCGTCCGCGACGACCTCAAGCTCTCCAAGGGCAAGACCGCGGTGCAGGTGGCCCATGCGGCGGTGAACTGCTCCCTCGCCTCCAGCAAGGGCGACAAGAAGAGGTTCAAGGCCTGGCACGAGGAGGGGCAGAAGAAGGTGGCCTTGCGGCTCAAGGACCTGCCGCAGCTCTACGAGCTCAAGTCCAGGGCGGACGCGGCCGGGGTGACCGTCTCGGTGGTCTCTGACGCGGGCCACACCGAGGTGGCGCCGGGTACGGTGACCTGCATCGGCGTCGGCCCCGCCGAGGACGCCCTCATCGACCGCCTCACCGGCGACCTGAAGCTGATGTGAGCTCAGGCGGAGGCCCCGTTGAGCGCTGTCGGCGGGGCGTTGTTGGCCCTCGGCTGGGCTGGAAAAGGTTTTAATATTATCTCAAGTTAGACCATCAGGGTTGAAGCGGTCCAAAAAACCATCAACCTTTAATACAACAATACGAATCGCAGAACGCTTCAGATAGAGGTGAAACAGTGGGAAGAGGTCTATACACCGCAAGGAAACTGGCGAGCGACCGTCAGAAGTTCCGATGGCAGGACAGGGCGTACAAGAAAAGGATGATGAAGACCAAGCAGAAGGCGGACCCGCTGGAGGGCTCCGCCCAGGCCCGCGGCATCGTCCTTGAGAAGGTGGGCATCGAGGCCAAGCAGCCCAACTCCGCCATCCGCAAGTGCGTCAAGATACAGCTCATCAAGAACGGCCGTCAGATCACCGCCTTCGCGGTGGGCGACGGCGCCATCAACTTCATCGACGAGCACGACGAGGTGATGGTGGAGGGCATCGGCGGCAGGATGGGCCGCTCATACGGCGACATCCCCGGTGTCCGTTACAAGGTCATCAAGGTGAACGAGGTGTCCCTGAACGAGATGGTCAGGGGCCGGAAGGAGAAACCGGTACGGTGATTGTGAATGTCTGAGAATACTTATGGCGACGTTCTCGTTTTCGGGAAGTACGACCTCTCCGAGGTCATCGTCGAGGATGGCGGCCTGGCCAAATACATAGACCTCACCCCCACGAACATACCCCACTCCGGCGGGAAGCACGCGAACCGCTGGTTCGGCAAGGCCAAGGTCAACATCGTCGAGAGGCTGATCAACAACGTTATGCGCACCGAGGACTTCACCGGCAAGAAGACCAAGGCCTACAAGGCGGTATCTGAAGCGTTCGACATAATCGCCGAGAGGACCAAGAAGAACCCGGTTCAGGTGCTGGTGGAGGCGCTGCAGAACGCCGCCCCCCGCGAGGAGGTCACCCGCCTGCAGTTCGGCGGCATCTCCGTCCCCAAGGCGGTGGACATATCGCCGTCGCGGAGGCTCGACATCGCCATGCGCAACATCAGCCGCGGCGCGGTAAGGTCATCGTTCAAGAACAAGAAGTCCGTATCCGCCTGCATAGCCGACGAGCTCATCCTCGGCAGCAAGAACGATATGAACAGCCAGGGCGTGTCCAAGAAGGAAGAGATAGAGCGTGTCGCCCAGTCGGCGAGGTGAACGCCCCCCCAAGGTCAAGTGATACTCATGGGCAGGAAAGAGGACAACATCAAGAAGGCCACGCTCCTGATGAACAAGCCTGAGTTCATCCGCAACATCGGGACCGCGGCGCATATCGACCACGGCAAGACCACCCTCAGCGACAACCTGATCGCCGGGGCGGGCATGATGTCGGAGGAGCTCGCTGGCAAGCAGCGGTTCATGGACTACGACGAGCAGGAGCAGGCCCGCGGCATAACCATCAACGCCGCCAACGCCTCGATGGTGCACCAGTACAACGGCAAGGAGTACCTCATCAACCTCATCGACACCCCCGGCCACGTCGACTTCGGCGGGGACGTCACCAGGGCCATGCGCGCCCTGGACGGTGTGCTGATCCTCGCCTGCGCGGTGGAGGGCGTCATGCCCCAGACGGAGACGGTCATCAGGCAGGCCCTCAAGGAGAGGGTGAAGCCGATGCTCTTCATCAACAAGGTGGACAGGCTCATCAACGAGCTCCAGGTCACCCCCGAGGCGATGATGGAGAAGTTCACCAAGATCATCACCGAGTTCAACAAGCGCGTCGCCACCCAGCTGCCGGCGCCCCTCAACAAGGAATGGCAGGTCAAGGTCGAGGACGGCACCGTCGCCTTCGGCTCCGCCTACAACAACTGGGCGATATCCGCCCCCTACATGCAGAAGAGCGGCATCACCTTCAAGGACGTCTTCGACTACTGCGTCAACGGCAAGCAGAAGGAGCTGTCCAAGAAATCGCCTCTGCATGAGGTCGTGCTCGACATGACCATCAAGCACGTCAGGGACCCCGTAACCTCGCAGAAGATCAGGATCCCCATCATCTGGAAGGGGGAGACCGACTCCAAGATCGGCACGCAGATGTACAACTGCGACCCGAACGGGGACGTGGCGCTGATGGTGAACAAGATCATCATCGACCCCCACGCCGGAGAGGTGGCGGTGGGAAGGCTGTTCTCCGGGACGGTGAAGAAGGGCCAGAGCCTCTGGGTGTCCGGGATGCCCAACCAGCAGAGGGTGCAGACCGTGGCCCTCGCCGTGGGCGCCGACCGCATCCCCGTGGAGAGCTGCTGCGCCGGCAACATCGTCGCCGTGACCGGCCTCAAGGACGCGGTGTCCGGCTCGACGGTGTCCACCCTGAAGGAGATGGAGCCCTTCGAGAAGATCACCCATTACTCCGAGCCGGTGGTCACCAAGGCCATAGAGGCCAAGCACATGAAGGACCTCCCCAAGCTGGTGGAGCTCCTGCGCTCGGTGGCCAAGGCCGACCCCTCGCTGAACATCGAGATCAACAACGAGACCGGCGAGCACCTGATGTCCGGGATGGGCGAGCTCCACCTGGAGATCACCGAGTACCGCATCACCAACGAGCACGGGGTGGACATAATCGCATCGCCGCCCATCGTCGTCTACCGCGAGTCGGTGGCCAAGAGGGCGGGGCCCTTCGAGGGCAAGTCCCCCAACAAGCACAACAAGTTCTACATCGTCGTGGAGCCGCTGGAGCCCGAGATCGCCAAGGCGATCAAGTCCAACGAGCTCCCCCAGGGCAAGATCAAGGACCCCAAGGCCGTCGCCCGCCAGCTGGTGGAGATGGGCATGGACAAGGAGGAGGCCAAGGGCATCGTCTTGTTCAAGGACGACAACGCCCTCTTCGACAACACCAAGGGGATCCAGTACCTGCACGAGACGATGGAGCTCATCAAGCAGGCCTTCGAGGAGGCCATGACCGTCGGGCCGCTGGCGGCCGAGAGGGTCAGCGGCGTCAAGGTCAAGCTCATGGACGCCAAGCTGCACGAGGACACCATCCACCGCGGCCCGGCGCAGGTCATACCGGCGGTGAGGTCGGGCATCTACGGCGCCATGTGCCAGGCGGGCAGGGTCCTCACCGAGCCGGTGCAGAAGGTCTTCATCAACGTGCCCCAGGACTTCATGGGCGATGCGGTGAGGGAGGTCCAGTCCCGGCGCGGAGTCATCGAGGAGATGGGCCAGGACGGCGCCGACGCCGTGGTCACCGCCGTCACCCCGGTGGCGGAGATGTTCGGCTTCGCCAGCGCCGTCCGCGGCGCCACGCAGGGCCGGGCGCTGTGGTCCACCGAGAACTCGGGCTTCGTCACGTTGCCCGGGGAGCTGCAGCCTCAGGTGGTGAAGGAGATAAGGCAGAGGAAGGGGCTCAACCCAGAGCCATACGATGCCAACTACTACTCCGCATGAAGGTAAGCTTAAATAAGAAAGATAGTATGGTGAAAAAGAATCCAAGACTCGTATTGAGTTATCAACAGTAGGAGGAAAAGAAATGGCAGCAGACAAGCCCCATATCAACATGGTAGTTATCGGTCACGTCGACCATGGAAAGTCCACCCTGGTGGGCAGGTTACTACTCGAGACCGGAGCCATAGAGCCCCACATCGTCGAGAAGTTCAAGAAACAGGCCGCTGAGAAGGGCAAAGGCTCCTTCTATTTCGCCTGGGTCATGGACGGACTGAAGGAGGAGAGGGAGCGCGGCGTCACCATCGACGTCGCCCACAAGAAGTTCTACACCGACAAGTACTTCTTCACCGTCATCGACGCCCCTGGTCACCGCGACTTCGTCAAGAACATGATCACCGGCACCAGCCAGGCCGACTGCGCGATCATCACCGTCTCGGCCATCGAGGGCCCGCAGGCGCAGACCAAGGAGCACGTGTTCCTGGCCACCACCCTCGGCGTCAAGCAGATCATCATCGTGGTCAACAAGATGGACGCCGTCGACTTCGACGAGGCGAAGTTCAACGAGGTCAAGGCCGCCACCTCCAAGCTCCTGGCCATGGTGGGCGCCAAGCCCGACACCGTGCCGTTCATACCCGCCTCCGCCCTCACCGGCGACAACGTGGCGAAACTGTCCGACAAGACGCCCTGGTACAAGGGGAAGACGGTCCTCCAGGCCCTGGACGACTTCAAGGAGACCGACAGGCCCGTGGACAAGCCCCTGAGGATGCCCATTCAGGACGTCTACACCATCACCGGCATCGGCACCGTCCCCGTGGGACGTGTGGAGACCGGTGTGCTGAAGCCCAACATGAAGATTTCCTTCCAGCCCTCCAACAAGGTGGGCGAGGTCAAGAGCATCGAGATGCACCACGAGGTCCTCCCCAAGGCGGAGCCCGGCGACAACGTCGGCTTCAACGTGAGGAACATCGCCAAGAACGATGTGCGCAGGGGAGACGTAGCCGGCCCGGTGGACAACCCTCCGACCGTCGCCAAGTCCTTCACCGCGCAGATCGCAGTGCTGAACCACCCCTCGGTGATAACCATCGGTTACACCCCGGTGTTCCACTGCCACACCGCCCAGGTGGCCTGCAGGTTCGTCGAGCTCATCAAGACCATCGACCCCAAGACCGGCCAGCCGAAGGAGGAGAACCCGCAGTTCCTGAAGACCGGCGACATCGCCCTGGTCAGGGTGGAGCCCACCCGGCCCATGGTCATCGAGAACGCCAAGGAGTTCCCCCAGCTGGGCAGGTTCGCCATCAGGGACATGGGACAGACCGTCGCCGCCGGCATGTGCGTCGACATCGAAAAGAGGTGAAACACCTCCCTTCCCTTTTTATATTCGGGGTAGAACATGTCACAGCGAGCTAGGATTTCACTCAGCGGCACCGACCCGGAGAAGGTCGACAGCGTATGCACCCAGATCCGTGGCATATCCACGAGGACGGGCGTCGCCATACGCGGCCCGGTCCCGCTGCCCACCAAGAAGCTAAAGGTCCCGTGCCGCAAGAGCCCCGACGGAGAGGGGACGGAGACATGGGACCGTTGGGAGATGCGCATCCACAAGAGGCTCATCGACCTCGACGCGGACGAGCGCGCGCTCCGCCAGCTGATGAGGATACAGGTCCCCGATGGCGTCAACATCGAGATCGTCCTCCGCAGCACCTGAAACTGACTCCACGAGTCTCCCTTAACACAAACCATCTCTTCTTCCCAAGTTATTAATCCTCATTCATCATCCCCTCTCCTCGCAGAGGTAGCATGATGAGGAGCGACAAGATCAAGACCGGCCTGGACAAGGCGCCGTCGCGCAGCCTGCTGCGGGCCACCGGCCTCAGCGACGAGGACTTCGCCAAACCGTTCATCGGCATCGCCAACTCCTGGAACGACATCGTCCCCGGCCATGTGCACCTCGACCGCATCGCCGACGCGGTGCGCGAGGGCATCGAGGAGGCGGGCGGCGTGGCCTTCACCTTCGGCGTGCCGGGGGTCTGCGACGGCATCGCCATGGGGCATCAGGGGATGCGTTATTCGCTGGTGTCGCGGGAGACGATAGCCGACTGCTGCGAGGTGATGGTCCAGTCCCACTCCCTGGACGGCTGGGTGGGCGTCACCAACTGCGACAAGATCACCCCGGGCATGCTGATGGCCGCCGGCCGCATGGACGTGCCCGCGGTCATCGTCACCGGAGGGCCGATGGAGGCCGGCCTCCTCGACGGTGAGCCCGCCGACCTGCAGACGGTCTTCGAGGCCCTGGGGCAGCACCGCGCCGGCAAGCTCGACGAGGCCGCGGTGCACAGCGCCGAATGCGCCGCCTGCCCGGGGGAGGGGAGCTGCTCCGGCCTCTTCACCGCCAACACCATGGCCTGCCTCACCGAGGTCCTCGGCCTCAGCCTGGAGGGCTGCGGCACCATGATGGCCAACGACCCGAGGAAGCTGGAGCTGGCGCGGGAGAGCGGCAGGAGGATGGTCGAGCTGGCCAAGAACGGGGTGTCCCCCCGGTCGATAGTCGGCGAGGCGTCCATACGGAACGCGGTGCGGGTGGACATGGCCATAGGCGGGTCCACCAACACCGCGTTGCACATCCCCGCCATCGCCCGGGAGTTCGGGGTGGAGATGGACCTCGGCCTCTTCGACTCCATATCCCGCCAGATACCGCATATAACCAGCCTCAGGCCGGGGGGGCCCTATCACATGCGCGACCTGGAGGAGGCAGGGGGGGTGCCGGCGGTGCTCAACCGCCTCCTCCCCCTCCTGGAGGACGCCCCCACCGTCAGCGGCCCCTCCCTCACTGAGATAGCAGCCCGCTCAGCGGTCAAGGACGAGGAGGTGCTGCGCCCCTTGGACCGTCCGTATCATGCCGAGGGCGGCATAGCGGTGCTCAAAGGCAACCTCGCCCCCGAGGGGTCGGTGGTCAAGCAGTCCGCTGTCAGCGACTCGATGCTGCGCTTCAGCGGCCGGGCCAAGGTCTACGACTCCGAGCAGGAGGCCATGGACTCCATCATGAACGGCGAGGTGGAGGAGGGGATGGTGCTGGTCATCCGTTACGAAGGGCCGAAGGGCGCCCCCGGGATGCCAGAGATGCTCTCCCCCACCAGCCTGATCGCCGGCATGGGCCTATCGGAGAGCGTGGCGTTGATCACCGACGGCCGTTTCTCCGGGGCCACCAGAGGGGGCAGCATAGGCCATGTCTGCCCCGAGGCCTATGACCTGGGCCCGATAGCGGCCCTCCGCGACGGGGACTCGATAAGCATAGACATCCCCTCCCGCCGCCTCGATGTCGAGCTCAGCGACGAGGAGATCTCCGCCCGGCTGGCCGCCGCCGTCCCTCCGGACAAGGCGCCCCGCGGCGTGCTCAAGAAGTACCAGCAGCTGGTGCAGAGCGCCTCGAAGGGGGCCTATCTGGACTGAGCATCGAAGAACTCCCTTCCCCTTTCCATTATCTCCACGAACTTGTCCGGCTCATCGTCGAGCGAAGCGTCCATGACCTTGTCCACCGCATGCATGAAGCGGGACCAGGTCACCTTGGCGGTATCGTTCAGGTTCTGGATCTCATAATAGAGCAGAGGGTTCTCCCGCGCCACCTCCGCCGCGCCATCCGCCATCTTGCTGAACGTGGTCGAGGCGGCCTCGTCCAGCTCTTGGAAGGAGAGGCCGCTGTCCACCAGCGCGGTGAAGAAGGCGATGTTCACCGCGTGGCTCATCCCCAGCACATAGGACATGCGGCGGTCGTGCTCCTCCACCGGAAGCCGCAGCAGGTTGGCCCCGTGGCCTTTGAACAGTGACATCGCCTCCAGGACAGCGGCCTCGTTCCCGCAGTCGCAGAAGATGACGTTCCGGTCGTACATAGAGGGTATCGAAGGTCCGAACATGGGATGGACGGAGCATATCCTCATGCTCCCGGACATGCTCTTCAACCGATCGATGAAGGGGGATTTCAGGGAGGAGAGGTCGAATATCAGCGAATCGGGCGCGAGCGCGGAGAGCTCGTCCAATATCCCGCCGATGCTTGATATGGGCGTGGATATTATGATGACGTCCTGACCGGGGACCAGCTCCTCGATGGGGGGCCCTCTGCTCCCCACCGACGTCACCCGGTGGCCGTTGCCCTCGAGGAATCCGGCCAGCCATCTGCCCATCTTGCCGGTGCCCCCCAGTATCAGCACGTCCTTCCCCTCGCCCTTGCGCGGCAGGGCGGCCTGAACGTCCACCGCCTCCCTTATGAGCGCAACCGCCAGCTCGCGGGACGTCCTCGGGCTGATGCCGTTGTCCCCGCCCGCGGAGACGTAGCGGTCGATGACCGCCGCCTCCACGTCAAGGTCCCTGATCTCGCGGTCGTGCTGGATCTTCCAGGCGCCGATCTCCTTGGCCACCTCGATCCTCTTGCCCACGGTCTCCATTATCTCGCGGTCCAGCTCCGCTATCCTTCTTCGCAGGGAGTCAATCTCCAATGAATCCACCTCTTTCCAGCATGTCCAAGGCGACGATCCTCGCCATGGCCTCCACCACCGCCACCGCCCGGGGCACTATGCAGGGGTCGTGCCTACCTCCGATGGAGATCTCCACATTGTCAAGGGTCTCCAGGTCGACCGTTCTCTGCGTGACCGATATCGACGGGGTGGGCTTGAAGAAGCAGCGGAAGGCCAACGGCATCCCGCTGCTTATCCCGCCGAGCACGCCGCCATGGCGGTTGGTGGCGGTGAGCAGCTGACCGTCCTGGAAGACGAAGGGGTCGTTGTTCTGCGAACCGCTGATGCGCGATGACTCTATGCCTTCGCCGATCTCGAAGGCGCGCATCGCCGGTATGGAGAACATCGCCTTGGCGAGACATCCGTCGAAGCTGTCGAACCAAGGCTCGCCCACGCCGGCGGGCAGCCCTTCGATGCGGCACTCCACCACGCCCCCCAGGCTGTCACCCTCCTCCGACCGTGCCTTCACCGCCTCCATGAATGCGAAGTCCAAGGATTCGTCGCAGGCCCGGGTGGGGTGCCTCCGCGACGCGCGCGCCTCCGCCAACGACCGCGGCTCCGGGTCCTCCACGCCTCCGATGGCGCGCGTGAACCCAGCGACCTCGACGCCCTCCTCCTTCAAAGCCAGGCCGCATATGGCCCCCGCGGCCACCAACGGGGCCGTCATCCTCCCCGAGAACATGCCCCCTCCCCTGACATCATGATGCGGGTTGCGCAGCAGGGCGGTGAGGTCGGCATGGCCGGGGCGGGGGCGGCTGCGGAACTGATGGTAATCGCCGCTCCTGATGTCCTTGTTGGCTATCATTATGGATATGGGGTCGCCGTTGCTGAACCCCCCCGTCTCGCCGGAGGCGATGATGACCTCATCCGCCTCCCTCCGCTCCGTTCCGATCCCCGCGCTGGGCCGGCGCAGGGCCATCTCCGCGGCGATGGCCTTGTCGTCGAGGCCCAGACCGCCCCGCAGCCCTTGGAGCACGCAGCCCACATACGGTCCGTGGCTGCTCCCCCACAAGGTGACGCGCACCTTCTCACCCATGCTGTTCATCGTCATCCTCCTCGAACACCGCACCTATGGACCTCATCTGATTAAGGAACATGGGGTAGGAGACCTGATGCTCGCCCTTGGCGTCGATCTCGGTGACCCCATCGGCGGAGAGTCCGGCCACGAAAGCGGCCATCATTATGCGGTGGTCACCATGCGTCTCCACCTTGGCGCCGCGCAGGCGCCTGCCTCCGCGGACCACGCAGCCGTCCTCGGCGGCCTCGATGTCCGCTCCCATCGATCTCAGCATGGCCACGGTGGTGGCGATCCTGTCGCTCTCCTTGAATCTCAGCTGCCGGGCGTTGTGGAGCCTGCTCTCGCCTTCGGCGTTGGCGGCGAGGACCGCGACCGCGGGGAAGAGGTCAGGCACATCGCCCATGTCGACCCTGGCCCCCCGCAGCTTCGATGCGCTCGATCTGGCCCGGCCTCCGTCCGCCTCGACTTCGGCACCGAAGGCCCGCAGGATGTCCAGTATCGCCTTGTCCCCCTGCAGGTCCTCGAGGTCCAGGCCGTAGACGGCCACGTCCCCGCAGAGCGCCCCGGCCACCAGGGGGAAGGCCGCGGAGGAGAAGTCTCCAGGTACGCGGTAGTCGCAGGGGGAGTAGCCTACGCCCTCGGCCTCGTAACCTCCTTCCGTCTCTGCCACCAGGCTCCCGAAGCGGCGCATCAGGTCCACGGTGATGTCCACGTAAGGGCGCGAGGCCAGCCTGCCGGTCACCTCCACCCTCATCCCCCCTTCCCTGAGGCCGCCGGCCATCAGCAGGGAGCTGATGTACTGCGAGCTCACATCGCCCCTTATTGATGCCCTGCGGCCTGTCAAGGGGCCCTCCACCGTGACCGGGGGTTTGCCGCCCCTCGAGGTACAGCGCGCTCCCATGGAATCTAAGCAGTCCAGCAACGGTCCCATGGGCCTGCTGCGCAGGGATTCGTCACCGTCGATCACCGTGGGGCAGGGGAAGAGCGAGGCCGTTCCCGCCAGCAGCCTGAGGGTGGTGCCCGAGTTGCCCACGTCGATCTCCCCCCCGCGGCATTCGAGGCCGCCCACGATCGTGATGGAGGAATCGCCGCATTCAACCTCGGCGCCCATATGACGCATGGCGCGGCAGGAGGCCATGGTGTCGGCGGAGAGCAGAGGGTCGCTTATGACGGAGCGCCCGTCGGCCATCGCGGCCATGAAAACGGCGCGATGGGTGTGACTCTTCGACGGCGGAGCGCGGACCTGGCCTTTCAGGTCGCTGCGGCGGACCCTCATTCGCTCACACCCCTGAGACGGCTGAGGATGAAACGCCCCTTCCCCTGCTCCAGTATCAGCTCCTTGCAGAGGTCCTCATCGGCGATGACGGCCACCGCCGGGCCGGTGCCGCTCATGCCCGCCGCCGCCGCGCCCTTCTCCAGCGCCCGGCGGGCGAGGCCGTCGTCCGCCCCCACTATCTCGGCCACCAGCCTGCCGTTCTCGGACATGGTGCCGAAAGGGTCGGCGGCGCTGCGCTCGATCAGATCCTCGAAGTCGCCCCTCCTCCGGCGGAAGGCCGGCAAGTCCAGCGCCCTCTTCTCTATCCGCTCCTCGGGCACATGCAGCAGCACCGAATGCTCGCCGACGCTGGGCACCATGGCCTCTATGTGCATCCTCGCATTGTCGGTGACCACCAGGCCGCCGAAGTGGCATCCGCAGGCGTCGTCGAACGCCCCGGTGACCGAGACGCCGGCGTCGATGGAGCTCCGGCAGCCTATCTTCAGGGCCTCCAGCTCATCCATCCTCCCGCCGTGGGCGTTGTTCACCGCCAGGCATACGGCGTTGGCGGCGGAGCTGGAGCTCTTCAGACCCCGTGAGACCGGTATCTCCGACCATATCCTCAGCCTGCCGACGCAGGGGATGCCCAAGGCCTCGTGCATCCTTTTGGCGCATATCCTACCCAGCCTGTCATCGGTCCTGTCGCCGCCTTCGACCTCTATGCTGAGGGCGTCCCCTCCGGGCTCGAACTCGGCCAGTGTCCTCAGGTCTATGCCCAGCGTCGCCCCTTTGCCGCAAGGTATGGCGTTGACCACCGTTACAGCGCCGAACGACTCCCCCCAACCGCTCATAGGATCGCCTCCATCATCACGCGCTTGGGAGCATCCAAACCAGTCCAAATGCGGAACGAGGCCATGGCCTGATGGAGCAGCATCTCCGCCCCCTCTATCGTCCTCGCACCCCGGGCGGAGGCCTCGCGGATGAGGGGCGTCTCCCGGGGGCGGTAGACCATGTCGAACACCGTGTGACCCTCTCCGATGAGTTCCACCTCCAACGGGGCGAGCGAGGGGTAGCCCTCCATGCCCAGAGGGGTGCAGTTGACAATGAGGTCGAAGCGTTCGAGGCTCCGGGGAACGCCCGCCGCGGAGCAGCCGAAGCGCTGCGCCAGGGCCTCCGCCTTCGACATGTCCCGGTTGCTCACCGTCACTCCGCAACCTTCGGAGAGGAGGGCGTGGCAGCAGGCCATGGCGGCGCCTCCGGCCCCCAGCACCAGGGCTTCCGACCCCTCGATGACGAGGCCCGCCTCGGACAGGGCCTCCTTCACTCCCAGCACATCGGTGTTGTAGCCCACCAGCCTGCCGTCCTCATTGCTTATGGTGTTGACGGCCCCCACGGCGGCGGCGGACGCGTCCAGGGCGTCCAGGTGCGCCAAGGCCTCCACCTTGTACGGTATGGTGACGTTGAGGCCGCGGACGTCGTAGAACTTCATGAAGGCCGCCAGACCGTCGAGGTCGGGGACGTCGAGACGCAGGTATCTGCCGGCCAGTCCCGTTGCGTCCATAGCGGCGCGGTGCATCGCCGGCGAGGAGCTGTGGCCAAGCGGCCTGCCCACTATCCCCAGCAGCAATGCGTCTCCTCCCAGCCTCCTCATCTCCTGCGCCGAGAGCTGCCCCGGAGCGGTGGCCTTGCCGCCATGGGCGTAAGTGAACTCGTTGCCCAAGAGCTGGGACCTTATCCGGGTGATCACGCCCAGCTCGCCCATGCCCAGCATCACATGCCTTCCGGCGATCAGGTCGGCCGCCTGCTTGATGTTCACCAGGTCCCGGAGGGAATTGACCATGAACGCGCCTTTGCGCAGCCCGCCGCGCATCCCGCCCAGCAAACGGAGGATCTCCTCCCATGAGGGCGTGCGCTCCCAGTCGTGATGGGAGGCCATCTTCCTGCCCTCGTCTATGGCGTCGTCGCCATCGCCGACATCGATCAGCTCCGCCCCCGCGGAGAGCGCCCACTCGGCCGCCTCCGCCCTGCTCTGGCCCTCAAGCCCGCCCAGGGTGGCGATGAAGGGCTTTTCGGGAAGGGGATCCAGCGGCCATCCGGTCATGTCCAGCCTCAGCTCGGCCATGTCCGCCGATTGCATCGCGTCGGACTGCAGGTCCTCGACGCGGCCCACTGATAGGCAGATACGGGTCATGTCTCCCTGATGGTCTCATCGACGCTCATGCCGAAATGCCTTCCGCCCTCCGACACCGCCGCGAGGACCTTGTCCCCCGCCTTTATATCGCTCACCGATATGGAGCCGTCCGGGCCGATCAGCCTGACGGTCTCGGCGTTCTGGACTACGGAGCTGAAGCGCCTCCCCCCATGCTCCAGCTCCAGCAGCAGCATCGGCCTGCTCTCGGTCTTGCAGCGACCTACCACAGAGCGTCGGGCGGCGCCGTCGGAACCGACCACGAGGACCTCGTCGCCGCTCTTGAGCTCCGACAGGTACCTGGTCTTCCCTCCCGGCGTCATCACGTAGGCGTGCACCGCCCCGGCGTTGACGCGGAACGGACGCGATGCCACGTAACCGCTCTCCTCGCTCTCCGACTGCACGAGCAGCATGCACGCCGACTGCGAGCCGATGAGCATGCCCTCCCCCGGCACCATGATGTTGCAGGTGTCGACGCAGACGCGGTCCGCCAGGGGCAGCTTCCTCACCTCCTTGACGGTGACGGCCTGCAGCTCCACCGAGCCCTCCTCCTGCAGGAGGCTGATGATGCCGTCGTCGTTCCAAACCTCCGGCGGCAGCAGCACCGCATCGACCCCGCCTTCGAGGGTCTGCAGGAAGAGCCGCGCCTCGCCGAGGCTGTCGGCGGTGGCGAGCAGCCGCGAGCCGCTGCCCTGGAACGCGGCTACGAGGTTCTCCAGAGGTATGACCTTCCAGTCGCTGGTGCTGACCACGAAGGACCCCTCCCCCGCCGAGGCCATGAGCTCGGACATGCTCTCAGGGTCGTCGACGGAGACGATGCGCAGCTCGCCCCAAGGGGAATCGATACTCTCACCGTCCCGGAAATGAAGGGTCATCCTTCCCAGGCCCTCCATGGACTCATCGCCTTTGCGGACCACGATGTCCTCGATGCCCCTCTCCAACGCGCCGGTGACCAGGCTCTTCCTCTCATCGGCGGAATCGGGAAGGTCCGCCCGCGCCCATATGCGTCCCATGATAATCACTTCAGCAGCTTCATGGCGTCATCCACGTCCGCACCGTGGAGCACCAGGCTGGATATGGCCTTGGTCATGCCTTCAACGTTGCGGTGCTGGAACACGTTGCGGCCGATGGAGACCCCCTTGCCGCCAGCGTCCAGGGACTCCCTCACGATGGTGAGCAGCTCCTTGTCGGAGGCGATTTTCGGGCCGCCGGCGATCACCACCGGCGCCATCGCCCCCTCCACCACCTCGCGGAAGCTGTCAGGGTCGCCGGTG
Source organism: Methanomassiliicoccaceae archaeon (assembly GCA_003550345.1). Taxonomy (GTDB): domain Archaea; phylum Thermoplasmatota; class Thermoplasmata; order Methanomassiliicoccales; family Methanomethylophilaceae; genus PWHV01. The sequence goes on along the minus strand of PUJZ01000017.1, from coordinate 3,528 downwards.
TAGTTGGTCTTCACCAGGTCGGCGCCGAGCTCCACCGCCACCCGGGCGCAGTGCTTCACCAGGTCCACGTCGAACGGGTCCTTGATGCCCGGGCCGCGGGGGTAGGCCATGGCCAGCAGGGGCATGCCCCATTCCATGCATTTGCGGGAGACGCCGCCGATGTCGTGCAGCATCGACGGCTCGGTGTCCGAGCCGATGTTCAGATGCACGGACACCGCGTCCGCTCCCAGCTTGATTCCCTCCTCCACGCTGGCGACCAGCACCTTCTCGTCGGATGTGGTGCCCATGTTGGTGGATGCGGAGAGATGGAGTATCAGGCCGATGTCGTGGCCGCTGCTGCGATGGCCGTATGGGACTATGCCTTTGTGCATGACCACCGCCGTCGCGCCACCGCGGGATATCCCGTCGATGGTGCGGCGCATGTCCTTCAGGCCCTCTATCGGCCCTACCGACATCCCGTGGTCCACCGGTATTATCACCGCGTTGCCCGAGTTACGGTCGATTATCCTCTCCATGCGGATCTGCTTGCCGAACATATGATCCCTCGTGATACGTGCTAACACATGACACGGTATATTAACCCTTCGTCATCCCGACATTCCCCCGCGCCCGGCCAACTCGAAACCTATATATTGTATCTCAGGTTTGGACGCCTGAAAGGGCCAATAGATCAGCTCGGAAGATCGCCTGCTTTGCAAGCAGGAGGGCGCGGGTTCAAATCCCGCTTGGTCCACCACAACACCATCCACTGGATACGTTTATATGGTGTCCCTGGATCAGAAACACATCCTCCCGGAGAATTCACGCACCGGCAGCCGTTGTGCCTGACCATACATCCAATGGCCTCCTGCCGCTTCTTTGGATTCTCTGTTGGCCTAGGGCGGGCGTTAAGTCCGTCGCATACGGCTCAAATGGCTTGGTAGCGTGTTAATTGGAGACCTTGACAACGATATCAATATAGATCGGCGTGCCAACCCGTATGGGTTCGGTCACAGGATTAACGATGTTGCCGAACGATAACATAGATAGTATCGGAGACGATACTGTCCTCGGCGCAAGACCAACATCTGTCCGGAACGGAGGGAGGACATGCTGATTGAGGAAAACGTGGACATGATATTGACCGTGGTCAGGAAGGGATGGGCGGAAGTCGCGCTAAAAGCGGCCATTGATGCGGGGGCCCAGGGGTCCACCATATTCCACGGCCGGGGGACCAGCACCCATGATTGGATGATATTCATGGGGATGCTCATCGAGCCGGAGAAGGAGATGGTGCTGACGGTTGTCCCGAGGGAGAGGAGCAAGGATATTCTGATAAGGATAAGCGAGGCGGCGGAGCTGGAGAAGCCAGGCAACGGCATCTCCGTGGTGTGGCCGCTCTCCATGGCGGTCGGGAGGATTGTTGACCCCAAGTCGCTCGAAAAGAGCAAGGATCCAGACTGAGAAAGGGCACAAGCGATAAGGTCCTTGACCGCGGACGGGGACTGTCATCGGCCGTTTATGGGCACGGAGGGTACCATGCTGCGTTGCTTGGCGCCCCATCGCCGAACCCGGAAACTATTCGCAACCGATCCAAATCCCAGAGGCCGTTCCTGGAATAAGTTCTAAGTGTTATTTTATACGGAAATATGGTATATGCTACGAGGGCGGAACCGCTATGGCCACACCGTTGAAGGAGGATGACATGGAGGAGCTCGCCCGGGTCATAGCCGTCAGTTTCTCCGAATATCCGCTGATAAGGGCCGTGATCGGCAACGTAAGCAACCTGGACGAGGTGATGCTGAAGGCCTCTCTCCTCAACCTAAAGGAGTTCGTCAAGCATGGGGATGCGCAGCTGCTCGACGGCTCCCCGAAGGCCGTGGTGCTAGGATACCACAGCAAGGCTATCCGGCCGATGACGAGGACGGTCCACACCCTGAGGCTGGTGCTGCTGTTGCGCAGACTCCTGAGCAAGGAGGACTTCAGGTCTTTAAGGAGGAACCTCAAGAAACACGACCGGGTCATGGACCTGAAATGGCCCTACCGGCACATCGACGGCGACTTCTATTACATCAAGGTGGTGGCGGTCGACCCCTCGCTGCGGGGCAGCGGCGCATTCAGAAGGCTGATGACACCGGTGATCGAGGACTGCGCACGCCGGGGACTCCCCATGGTGCTCGAGTCCCACGATGACCGTGTAGCAGACATCTACACCCATTACGGCTTCGAAACCGTGGAGGTCATCGAGGAGGACGGCCTGGAGATGAGGCAGCACTGCATGGTGCTGCATCCGAACCGACAGGGTCTGGATTGACACTGGTGAAAAAAATACCCGTTCGAATCCTCCGTCATCGTTGTCTCAAGGGAACATCCGTGGACGTCATTGAACGTTCGCCCGAATGCCCGCTCAAGCCCCTGCGCAGCGTTGGCATTTGCCGATGCCCCGCATAGTCTGCGGTGCGACATGCATCAGACCATTCAGCACAATTCCGCTGCCGGATTAACTCCATATGATAGTCAAGTAACAATGTTTAAACGCTGAACTGACATCAACCATAGCGATGGCGGGACAGGACCGATCGGCCTCGATAAGCACCAGGCTCTGGTTGTTAGTGGGCACCATCGCCTTCATCTACGCCGCCATGCTGCTCTACAGCATCCAGGGCATAAACGCAATGGACAAGGAGCTGTTCTTCGCGGTGAACAGCGTCCTGGACATCAGCGGCAACGGCTCTGCCGTTGCGCTGTTCACCGACATAGGCTCGGTGCCCTTCATCATCGCCCTCTGCATCATACTGTGGCTCGGAGGCAAGCGCGACCTTTCGCTGGCGATCCTGGTGGCGCTCACGGTCAGCAGCCTGGTCGTCTTCGGCATGAAGGAGCACTTCGACAGGCCGAGGCCCTTCGAGGAGCTCCAGGGGGTGACGGCCTATGCCCTCGCGATCGGGGACTCATTCCCTTCCGGCCACAGCAAGGGCGCCTTCGTCGTCGTGGGCGTGCTGCTGATGAAGGCCCGCCGCTGGGCGCCCTTGGCCCTGGTGCTCGCGGCGGGCGTCGCCGTCGGCCGCGTCCTCATCGGCGTCCACTACCCCTACGACGTGATCGTCGGCTCGGCAATCGGCCTGCTTACCGGCCTGCTGGCGGGCAGCCTGCCCATGGAGAGGTATTTCTGCAGCATCCCCGAGAAGAAGGAGCAGATCGTCAGGGCCGGGAGGGCCATGGGCGCGCATTGCGTCGCCGCCCAGGCCATGGTCCTGCGCTCGGAGCTCTACCGACGCTCCATCGAACTTGCAAGGCATCCTCCCACGATGTACGACATCCACGTCTGGAAGGCGTCCTTGCAGGATGCGCTCTTCGCCGATGACGGGTTCCAGTGGTACGAAGCGAAGAGGATGGCGCTCTCCACCTGTCAGAACGCCCATTCCGCAGTCATGGGCTCGCGGCTCTATCAGCGCGCATACGAACTGTACCGCGACCCGCCCACGATGGAGGACCTCAAGACCTGGAAAGAAAAGGTCCGGGGGGCCCTCATATCGGGGCCCCCGGGAC
>PUJZ01000088.1 GCA_003550345.1 Methanomassiliicoccaceae archaeon | reverse complement strand
TCCTCGTTGAGGCCCGTGGACAACGAGTTCCTGTTGAGGAGGATCGGCGGCAAGGAGCTCCGCATAGACAGCTCCTACGTATGGTACTCGGGCAAGGTGCGCATCCGCGTGCATGTCGATGGGGAGCTGGTCTACGACAGCAAGAGGCCGCGTACGAAGGATGGGAAGGACTGACCCCTCATCACGTTTCGTCCGAAGATGAACGCGGAACGGCCCCTGTCGCTTGCCGATGCGGATGACCGCCTTCCGCCGCTATGACGCGGAAGGGGATGCGGCAGGACCTCCCTTCAGCGGGGGCACGGCCCTCTCCTGCAAGGGTCCTTGCCAAGACCCTCATCGGCTTTCCAACCCTTGCTCAGGATAGAATTGTGGCGGGCCCGCCGGGATTCGAACCCGGGTCTGAGGCTCCGGAGGCCTCGGTGATATCCTGGCTACACCACAGGCCCTGGTGGTGGAACGCTCCGGACGGGTTTCGGTAAGGGGCCATGAACGGCCTTTGATCCTGGAAGGCTCCCGGGGAGAGAGGGTGAGAGCTTGAAGGAATGGATCACTCCTTCTTCTTGAACTCGGTGTAGCCGCAGCGGCCGCAGGAGGTCCGGTTGGCATGCTCGCCCATGAAGACCCCTGGCCCGCATTTGGGGCAGACGGGCTTCTTCCGCACCAGCTTGTCGCCGTCTATCTCGTAGCTGTCCTTCTTCGGCATCCTCACTCCTCCTCAGCCTGCGGCTCCGCGCCCACGCCGGAGCGCGCCAGCAGATGCTTGCGCTCCAGCTTCATGGCCGCCTCCACCGAGTCGTAGACCTTGGCGTAGGCGACGGAGCTGTTCTTCCCGTACTGCGATTCTATGCTCTCGACCACTATCTTGTCCTCGTCGGCCTTGACGGCCTTGGCGAGGGCGGCGATAACGCTCTTGCGCGGGGGAGTGGCCTCGCCGGAGTGCTCGATGACGAAGCGCAGCTCCGTCCTCTCCTGCAGCGGGTTCTCCCTCTTGTCGGTGACCTCTATCTTCATTCCAACTCCTCCATTCTGTTCCAGAGTTCCTTCGTCCTTCCCCGGGCCTCGTCGTCGACGACCACGAGGACCATTCCCTCCCCCGGCTGGCCGTAGACCACCCAGGATCCGAGGGGCGCCTGGAGGATGCACGCCAGCACGGCGAGGTCCTCCTCCCCCTCCACCTTGATGTTCCGCGGGCCTCCCTCGGCCAAGGCCTCGGCGACGGCGTCCATCAGACCGGCGCTCACCGTCCCGGCGGGGTTCTCCACGCTGATTCGCTCCTCCTCCAGCTCGTCAAGGAGCCGGGAGAACTCGCTCATCTCGCGCCTCTCGCTGCGGCCGTCGTACACCGACAGCCGGGGGACGACGCCCGCCCTCCTGGCGCTGAGGGATACCACGTCCCCCACCGTCAGCAGCATGGCGCCGCCCGTCTCGCTAAGACGTTTCTCGTCTATCAGCTCGCCGAAGGGCCTAGCCATCTCCTCCCGCATATCGGAGGGGAGGCGGCGGCCGCGGGCGGGCATCTAGCGCACCCTCAGGGCGTACCTGCCGTTGGAGGTGATGCCCATCTTCTTGGCGATGTCGGACTTCTCATGGTCTATGACCACTATGTAGCCCTGCCATTCCCTCGAGGTCTGCCCGCCGCAGCGGGGGCAGGCCTCCTCGTTGGATATCAGGCTGCAGACCTTGCAGGCGCGGTCGATCATTCCGCCTCACCCTTTTCCTTGCGGTCCTCCTCCAGCCATTCCAGCTTTCCGAGGCCGGGCTGCCTCATGGTCAGCCCTATCTTGCTCTCGCGGGGGTTGCGCTCGTTCAGGCTCAGCGAGACTATGCGGGCGCGGACGCGGTCCCCCACCGCCACGGTGCGGCTGTGGTCCTTGCCCACCAGGCGCTGGTTGTCCGCATCGATGTGGATGCGGTCGTCCATGATCTGGCTGATATGCAGCAGTCCGTCCAGGGGGCCGAACCGGACGAACGCTCCGAACTTGAGCACCTCGCAGACCGTGCCCTCGATGACCTCCTGCATCTGAGGCCGGAAGACCAGCTGGTCGAAGTCGACCTCCTGGTACACGCCCCCGTCCCCGTGGACAACGCGGCCCAGGCCGACGGGCTTGACGTTGCTGATGAGGACGGTGAGCTGGTCCCCCTCTATCCGCCCTTCGAAGGTCTCGCTGGTCAGCTCTCCGGTCACCTTTTCGATGTCCTCATCGAGCTTGTTCGGAGGTATGCGCACGACCTTCCTCGTTGTATTCAACATGTACATGATACGGCCCTCTATGGATGCTCTCTGGATTATTGAGCTCTTATTTAAAAGTTGAGGGTGCCTCCACAACGGGGCCAGATAATAAAAGATATAAAAAGGGGTTTGGCGGGGCACATCAGATGATGTACAGTCCCGCGGTCACCAGGGTGACGGTGGCCAATAGCTTGACCAGCACGTGTATCGACGGTCCGGCGGTGTCCTTGAACGGGTCCCCGACGGTGTCGCCGACCACGGCGGCGGCGTGGGCCTGAGAGCCCTTGCCGCCGTGCTTGCCCTCCTCGATGTACTTCTTGGCGTTGTCCCAGGCGCCTCCCCCGTTGTTGAGGAAGTTGGCCATGAGGATACCGGCGATGGTGCCGACCATAATCAGAGCGCCCACTGCCTGCGGGGCTATCTCCAGGCCCATCATCGCATAGGCGACGCCGAAGATGACCGGGAAGAGGATGGGGAGCATGCCCGGGAGGACCATTGCCTTAAGGGCCCCCTTGGTGGCGATGTCCACGCACTCGTCGTAGCGCGGCTTCTCCGTCCCCTCCATTATGCCGGGGTACTCGCGGAACTGCCTGCGGACCTCGTTGATCATGGTGAACGCGGTCTTGCCCACCGCCCTAATCGCAAGGGCGGTGAAGATGAAGACCAGCATGCCGCCGATCAGGCCGCCGATGAATATCAGCGGGTCGCCGAGGTTCACATCGAAGGTCTCGTAGAGCGACAGGCCCTGGATATCCGCCACTATCTCGAAGTAAGCGGCGAAGAGCAGGAAGGCTGCCAGCCCGGCGGTGGCCATCGCATAGCCCTTGGTGAGGGCCTTGGTGGTGTTGCCGGCGGAGTCCAGCAGGTCGGTGCGAACCCGCACGTCGGTGGGCAGGTTGCTCATCTCCACGATGCCTCCGGCGTTGTCGGTTATGGGGCCGAAGGTGTCCTCTGCCAGTATGAAGGCCGAGGAGCAGAGCATGGCTATGGTCGCTATGGCGGTGCCGTAGAGGCCGGCCACGAACAGGTGGGCCACCTGGGTCAGCCCCAGGACCTCGGCGCCGGCGACGTAGCCGACGGCGAAGCTGCCGCCCAGGGCCACCGATATGGCCAGGACGGGGAGCACAGTGGTCTCCATGCCCACCGAGATGCCGGATATGACGTTGGTCGCGGGACCGGTCTCCGACGCCTCGGCGATCTCCCTCACCGGGCGGTACTCGCCGGCGGTGTAGTACTGCGTGACGTAGACGATCACGATGCCGAGGACTATGCCGATGACGCCCAGCGCCATGAAGTAGGGCAGTATGTCCGCGTAGTCGGCGAGCATCAGGTACGATATCACGCCGAGGAACGCCAGCGAGAGGCCGGCGGTCACGAAGTAGCCGCGGTTCAAGGCGCTGTGCAGCGATGAGTCGTCGTCCTTCAGCTTAACGGTGTATATGCCGATAAGGGCGGCGATGAGCCCGAAGGAGAGGAAGACCAGCGGGAACATTATCCATACGATGTCCCCTGGCATGCCTGCGTCGATGATGACCCGGTACAGGGCGTAACCGATGATCATGGCACCGATTATCTCGGCGGCGGTGGACTCGAAGAGGTCGGCTCCGCGGCCGGCGCAGTCGCCCACGTTGTCGCCGACCAGGTCGGCGATGACCGCGGGGTTGCGCGGGTCGTCCTCGGGTATGCCGGCCTCCACCTTGCCCACCAGGTCAGCGCCGACATCGGCGGCCTTGGTGTATATGCCACCGCCCAGCTGGGCGAACAGCGCGGCCATGGAGGCGCCGAAGGCGTAGCCGACGACGTGTTCGAGAGCTATCTTGATGTCCCCTGTGAGTGCCTCGAATACCATGAAGAGCGCGAAAACGCCCAGCAGGCTGAGGGACGCCACAGCAATACCAGAGATGGCACCTCCCCTGAAGGAGACATGGAAGGCCTCCTTGAGGGTCCTCCTCGCAGCGCTGGCCGTCCTTATGTTGGAGTTAACGGCAACGTACATGCCGATGAATCCGGAGAGGGCGGAGAACGCCGCGCCGAGAAGGAATGACAGAGCCACCTCCCATCCGAGCAGGTTCACATCGAAGACCTCTCCAGCCACCAAAATCAGGGCGGCGATCACTACGCTGATTATGCCGATCGTCTTGTATTGGCGGGCCAGGTATGCCATCGCACCATCTTTGATCGCTTCATAGATGGTGTTCATCTCGTCCGTGCCCTTCTCCCGGGAGAATATGTCCCGGTAGAACAGGTAACCGAACGCGAGGGCTGCCAGACCCGCGATGGGGACCATATACAACATGTTGTCAAGTAGGCTAACCATGCGGATATCCCCTAAAATTTCTCTCTGGAATGCTGATAATCATATAAATGGTTTTTTCACTCTAAAGCCATCCAGACATGCTCAGGCGAAAGGTCCGAATGACAGTCCCAGGATGCGGCAGGCCTCCTCGGCGGGAAGCCCCCCCTCCGGAACCTCGAGCAGCTCCGACCGGCACAGCAGTATCGTCCCGTCCCCGGCTCTGGCCCCTTGGCCCAGGGTAACGGTGGGGAGAAGTATGCGCTTCCCGGGCAGCGCCGAGGCCAGCATCTCGGCGCCGATGTCGCAGCACAGGGCCACCACCGTCTCCGCGTCATCAAGGGCCGCGGCGGAGATCTTCGCCCCCACCTTGTCCTGGAGGCAGGAGGCGCTCACCGCTGTAGCCGGGGACATCTCCACGCCGTCCTGGAGGAGCCTTCGCTCCAGCCTCTCGACGGCCTCATCGCCGGCGAGGCCGCACAAACGGGCGCAGGTGCGGCAGGACCACAGCGCCGCCCTTCCCCCCCGCAAGGAGTCAAGGAGCTCGCCGTAGTCCATCGACCTCGCTATCACCATCATTGTTCCTGACCGTGATGACAAACCGCAAGTCAATAAATATCTGTTACGCTTTCCAGAGGGAGATGTTCTCCGCAGAGGACCTTCTAGCCACAGTGCTGGTGTATCTGCTCCTCGCTGCAGTGCTGGTGCTGTTCATAGTCCTCAGGAGGAAGAAGGTAGACATCGACACCCGCAAGGTGCTGCACATCCTCACCGGGAACTTCGTCTTCATCTGGTGGATGTATGAGAGCCAGCTGCCCATGCTGGTGTTCTTCGCCTTCCCGTTCATGGCCCTGCTGCTCCTCTCCTCCCCGGTGTCCAAATTGGATTTCATGCACCGGAACGTGATAGGCCAGGTCTCGGCGGAAGGGCATTCCCTGGGCCTGTTCTTCTACGCCTGCACCATCGCAGTGATGGTGCTGGTCTTCTTCGAGAACTTCGTGGCCGCATCCATCGGGATCATAGCCATGACCTACGGCGACGGCTTCAGCAGCCTGGTGGGGAAGCGGCACGGAAAACGGCCAATATACAAGGGAAAGACCCTGGAGGGGTCATTGGCGGCCTTCGCCGCCACGACAATCATGACCTACGTGGTCCTCCTCTTCTACGACATGCTGATCGCTGGCGGGCACTACACCATATCGACGATACCGGACGTCTCCTTCCCGCTGGTGGCATTGGCGGCCGGCATCTTCGTGGCGGTGGTGGAGCTGATCAGCCCGGGCGAGTACGACAACCTCATCACACCGCTGGCCACGGCCGCGTTCTTGGTACTGCTGGGGTTCTGAAATGGGATGGTATCTGATCGACGGGATGGACGGCTGCGGCAAGAACACGGTGGCGGACGCTCTGTCGGCCGCTCTCGCCAAGAGGGGGAGGAGCAGCCATGTGCACACCCATCCCTCCGACCTCGTCACCGGGAGGATATCGCGGCGGCTGCTTAGGGGCGACGGCAAGGCGATGCAGGCGATGGCCACCGTCTTCTTCATCCTCGATGTGCTCATAAGCTTGGCGAGGATGCGCCGGTGGAGGGGCTACGACGACGTCATCTTCGTGCGCTACATTATGGCGGTAGCCTACCTGCCGGACCAGCTGGTGGAGAGGGCCTACGACCTTGTTGCCAAGGCCCTCCCCATGCCTGAGCACCTGGTCCTCGTCGACACGCCGCCGGAGATGGCCATGTGCCGCATCATCGACCGCGGCCACGACCTGGAGATGTTCGAGACCGTGGAGAAGCTCTCACGCATAAGGCAGAGGATGCTGCGCCTCAGCTCCAAAGGCTGGACGGTCATGGACAACTCCGACTCCATGGAGGGCATCGAGCGGCAGGTGGAGGACTACCTCGGCTGAGGCCAATCGGTTTATAATGCTGGACCGACTAGACCATCAGCGATACCATGAGAGAGATGGTCCCGGTCCAGGACATCGTGCCCCGCGCGGGCATGAGCGTTAAGGAGATGATAGAAGCCATGGGCTCCGCGGGCGGCTTCACCGCCCGCAAGCTCCATCAGGCGCTGGAGGTGATGAAGGGCATGATGGGCTCGCCCGGCTGCCTGCGCTTCCTGTCCTTCCCCGCCTGCGTGATGGCCACCGGGACGAGGGGCGTCATCGTGGAGATGGTGCGACGCGGGATGGTGGACGTGATAATAACCACCTGCGGCACCCTCGACCATGACCTCGCCCGCAGCTGGAAGGATTACTACCACGGGGATTTCAACCTCGATGACGCCGAGCTGCGCCACGAGGGCGTCAGCCGCCTCGGCAACGTGCTGGTCCCCGACGAGTGCTACGGGGAGCTGCTGGAGGAGAGGCTGCTGCCCATGCTGGAGGAGATAACCGCCTCCCGCCCCTCCATCAGCACCCATGAGCTGATCGACGAGGTGGGCTCGCGCATCGAGGACGAGGGCAGCCTTCTGCACTGGTGCCACCGGCAGGGGGTCAAGGTGTTCGTGCCCGGCATCACCGACGGCTCGTTCGGCAGCCAGCTCTGGATGGTGTACCAGGGGATGCGCGACCTGCGCATCGACCTCTTCGCCGACGAGCAGGCCCTGTCCGACCTTACCTTCGACGCGCCCGAGACCGGCGCGGTCATCGTGGGAGGGGGGATATCGAAGCACCACACCATATGGTGGAACCAGTTCCGCGGCGGCCTTGACCACGCGGTCTACCTGACCACGGCGGCGGAGTACGACGGCTCCCTCTCCGGGGCGCAGATACGCGAGGCCGTCTCCTGGGGGAAGGTCAAGGAGACCGCCAGCCAGGTGACCGTTGAGGGGGACGCCACCATCTCCCTGCCGCTGCTGGTGGCGGCGCTCCTGGACGAGGGGATGCTGGAATGAGGGTCGCGGTGCTGCCCGGCGACGGCATCGGCCCGGAGGTCATCGGCGCCGCCGTGGCCGCCCTCCGCGAGCTCGCCCCCGAGCTGGAGCTGGTCCATGGCGATGTGGGCCTGGAATGCCACTCCCGGCGCGGAGAGTACCTCCCCGACGAGACCATGGAGCTGGTGAAGGGGAGCGACGCCGTGCTCTTCGGGGCCGTGAGCACCCCGCTGAGCGCCGAAGGCTACCGCTCCCCCATCCTGACTATGAGGAGGGAGCTCGACCTCTACGCCAACCTCCGCCCGGTGAGAAATCTCGCCCCCGGGCTGGGCCTGCTCGACCTGGACGTCATCATCGTCCGCGAGAACACCGAGGGGATGTACACCGGGGACGAGTCCGTGGACGAGGAGGGCGTCACCCTCAGCAGGCGGGTGTCGCGCCGCGCCTGCGAAAGGATATGCCGCTTCGCCCGCGATATCGGGGAATCATCGGGGAGGGGCAGGCTGACCTGCGTGCACAAGGCCAATGTGCTGCGCCGCTCCGACGGCCTCTTCCGCGACGTCTTCTACGAGACGGTCCGAGGGTCGGCATTGAGATGCGACGAGATGCTGGTGGACGCGGCGGCGGCGGAGCTGGTGGTCCGCCCGGACGCTTTGGACGTCATCGTGACCCTGAACCTCTACGGCGACATCCTCTCCGACGAGGCCGCCGCATTGGCGGGCGGCCTGGGGACCGCCCCCTCCGCCAACATCGGCGACCGGCACGCCCTGTTCGAGCCGGTGCACGGCAGCGCGCCGGACATCGCCGGCCGCGATCTGGCCAACCCCAGCGCCGCCCTGCTTTCGGCGGCGATGATGCTCGATCACCTGCGGATGCCGGAACCTGCCGCCGCCCTCCGTTCCGCCGTCAGCGGCACCGTCGCCGACGGCGGCCGCACCCGCGACCTCGGCGGCGAGCTGGGCACCGAGGAGTTCGCCTCTCTGGTCGTTTCTAGGCTGCGGTCCTGAAGGGGCGGCGCGGACGGGCGCAAGCCATCACTGCCCCCCTGTCGACATCAGGGGCTCCAGCCTCTTCAGGGCCTCGCCCGTCGGGTCGCCCTCGAAACGCAGCGCGATGGCGCCATGGGGGCAGGCCTCGGCGCATCTTCCGCAGGCGCGGCACATGGAGCCGTCGATCACGGCCCTTCCGTCACGCAGCGAGATGGCGTCGACGAAACAGGAGCCCTCCGCGCAGCTGCCGCAGCCGACGCATCCTTCGCCCACCTCCACGCTCACCCCCGGCATGGGTCTGATGCTGCGTCCCAGCTCATCGTCCAGGTACGGTATCATCTTCCACAGGCAGCAGCAGGGGCAGCAGTTGCATATCGTCAGCAGCTCCTCCTTGGGGCCGGTGTTGAGCCAGATGCTGTCCAGCTTGTTCCTGCCGATCAGATGCACCAGCCCCGCGTCCTGGCAGCGCTGCACGTGCTCCAGCGCCTCGGCGCTGGACGCCCTTCTGCCCAAGGCCTCGGGTATCCTCTCCGCGCCCGGCCCCAGGAACACGCAGCCCAGGTCGCGGGGGTGGTCCTCGCATCCGTTGGACTCCCGGCATATGCAGCGGCGCATCAGCGTCGCGCCGTCGTGGGCGAGTATCATCTCCCTCAGCACATCGGAGGGGATTACGACGTCCTTGCCTGGGTCCACCTCGATGCCCAGCTCTATGACCCTGGCCGCATTGTCGCGGGGGAGTATCATCATGTCATCGCCATCGAAGAACGCCTTGCCGATCGCCCTCTTGAGCAGAGGCACCCGGGTGAGGCGCGACAGGGCGAACCGGGTTCCGAAGCTTCGCTTGATCAGCGCCACGTAGAGCTCGCTCAGGGTCCTGCGGGGCATCTCAGGGCTCCTCCTCAATATGGTTGTGCTCCTCGTCAGGGTCCTGGATGACCAGGTCGGGCGGGCAGCTGGGGCGGTGCTCCGGCCTGAGGGTGACGTGGTTTATCCCGTGCTTCCGCATCAGGCGCCTCTCCACCTCGGTCAGCAGCCGGTCGGCCTCGGACACAGGGACGTCCTCGGTGAGGGAGACGTGCGCCTCCATGTGCACCTCGCACTCGCTGAGCTGCCAAACATGTATGTGGTGCAGGCCCTCGATGCCGTCCATCGACGCCACCTCCCTCTCCATGGAGAAGAGGTCCAGGTCAGGCGGTGCGAACTGCATGAAGATGCGCACCGCGTCCAGTATCAGCTTGGCGGAGAAGTACATCAGCGCCAGGCTGATGACGATGGTGATCGCGCTGTCCACCCAATAGGCCTGCCAGATTATCATCGCCGCCCCTCCCCCCATCACCGTGAGGGAGGTGGCCATATCGGTGACGAGGTGCAGGTAGGCGGACCTCATGTTCAGATTCTCGCGGGAATCGGCATGGAGCAGCCAGGCGCAGAATCCGTTCACCCCCACCGCGGCGCCGCCGAGCACGATGAGCAGGGCTCCTTCGATGGCCTGCGGGTCGGCCAGCCGGTGGTAGGCCTCGACGATGAGGAAGAGGGAGACGGCGAAGAGCACCAGGCCGTTCACCAGCGCCGCCATTAGCTCGGCGCGCTTGTAGCCGAAGGTTTTCTGAGGGGTGCATTCCCTGCGCCGCAGCCTGGTGGCTACCCAGGACATGGAGAGGGCGAGGACGTCGGTGAGGTTGTGCAGGGCGTCGGATATGAGCGCCAGGCTGCCGGTGATCAAGCCCCCCAGAAGCTGGGCCGCGGTTATGAGGACGTTGAGCAGCACGCTTACCCCGAGGCGTCTGCCCCTCAGCTCCGCATGGCCGTGACCCGTGCCCATCACCTCACTCCATGGCGCCTTATCTGCTCCCATCTATCCGACCAGGGGCCTTCCCGGGAATAGATGGAGACGTCCTTGTTGCTCCAGAGCTCACGGTCCTTGCCCACCGGGCAGACGCGGACGCACACCCCGCAGGGGGATATCCCTTTGCGCCTCAGGCCGTCGGTGTAGGCGATGCAGGCCTGCGCATCGGTCCTGCCCTCCGGATAGCCGCGGTCGTCGATGGCGGCGGCGGGGCACTTCGTTGCGCAGAGGCCGCAATCGATGCACAGCCCCTCCTCGAGGGGGGCGTCGGCGGGCAGCTCCGCAGCGGTCAGCAAGGAGGCGAACCTCACCCTCGGCCCGTAGCGGGGCGTCAGCACGGAGTTGTTGGCCCCGAAGCTTCCCAGGCCGGCGAGCACGGCGGCGTGGCGGTGGGAGAAGAAGGCTGCTGGATCGCGCTTCAGGGCCTCGATGCCCGCATAGCCGTCGCGGGGTATGTAGGCGGAGGGATGACCCCTCCCCTCCAGAAAGAGCGAGAGCCGGTAGCAGGCGAGGTCCAGCAGCATGTTGACCGTCCGATAGGTCTCCGCGTACCATATCGAGGGGGCGCTGTCGATGGCGGGCATCGGCAACGGTATCCCGATCACCACCACGCTGCGCGCCATGGGCATGATGCTTTGCGGCCTCGCCTCCGGGGGCACGAAGGGGCGGAAAGGAGGGTCGTCCCATGCGCTGGCATCGGCGACGCCCATCAGCGGTACGTCCATCCCGGCGCATTTTGACTCCAGTGCCTTGCGCAGCTCGGCGGTCATGCGACCAGCGTATCGGAGCGTCGGTATTTAGATTCTCACGCCCTCCTCATCCTGCTGACCTTCAGGCCGGGCGAGCCGGAGAGCATCCGGCGGAGTTCCGCCAAATCCAGGCCCTCGGTCCCGGCGAGCGCCTCCAGCTCCCCCGGGGGGACGGCCTCGCTCATCAGAAGGCCCGCGGCCAGGTAGCGCTGCCGTGCATCGAGGGTGCGGTCATGCCATATGCCCAGTATGGCGTCCTTGACCTCCCCGCCGTATCCCAGCTCCTCGCCCATGGCCTCCCGCAGGGCGCCGTCGTACGAGTCGGGGTCGAGGGCGGCCGCCTCGCCCGCCACCAGGCCGCAGAGGTAGGCGGGTATGATGCCCTCCCCCACGAATGCCAGGGTCTGGCCGGCGGCGTCGCCGGCGTAGAGCACGTTCCCTCGCGTCGGCCCCCCTTGGAATCCGGGCACGGGGGCGTCCCCGGTCTTCACCTCGAGCACCGAGTCTCCGTCGAAATAGGAGGACACGACGGGGTTGTCCTCGATCCATCCCATGGCCCTCTGGCGTGACCTCTCCCTCAAACCCAGCTCGGCAAGGCCCACGTTGGCCCTGTCCCTGCCCTTGGGGATTATCCAGCCGTAACCGAGCCCCACCTCCTCCTCGAGGAAGATCTGCATGCATCGGGGCAGGGGGCGCTTGGAGACCATCTCGAACTCCACGCCGCGGGCCACCATGTCCTCGTCGTTCCAGCACACCCCGGTCATCTTGGCCACCGTCGAATGGACCCCGTCGGCGGCCACCACCGTCCTCGGCTCCACCTCCACCTCCACGCCCCGCACCCGGATGGTGGCGGACATGACGCGGTCGCCGTCCATGGAGAGGGAGGTGAGGGCGGAGTCCGCGAGCACCGACGCACCCGCCGCCGCTGCCCTGGCCGCCAGAAGCTTGTCCAGTATCTTCCTCTCCACCGTCACCGACGCCCATTGCTCCCCGTGGTTGCTGATGGTGAGCTCGCGGCCGATATGGAAGCGGGTGTGGTCCTGGGTGGAGCTCACCGCCTGACGCGGCAGTCTCAGGCCCGAGCGGAGCAGGAGGGAGCGCCCTATCACCTCCCCGCACTGCACCGGCGTCCCGATCTCGCGCTTCCTGTCAACAGCCAGCACCTTGGCGCCCGCGGCGGCGGCGGCGGTCGCCGCCCCGCTGCCCGCGGGCCCCATACCTATCACCAGAACATCTATCTCCATGTCACCACCCGTACTTGAACGAACGCAGGAAGGCGCGCACGACCCGGGAGTCCGGCCCCCCTCTGAGCATCGCCCCCAGCGCTGGGAGGGCACGGTATCCTTTGGCGAAAGGCCTCATGAAGGCCTCCATCCTGCGGTCGTCCCATCCCTTGCATTCCTCATAGGCCTCCAGGAACAGGGGGTCGGAGAATCCGCTCCCCGCCCACCAGCGCTGGTATGAATCGAGGTCCTGGGAGGCGATGGCCTCAGCGGCCTTTGCCGCGGAGACCATGGCCGCCCTTATGCCTCCGAAGGACAGCGGGTTCACCATCGAGCCAGCGTCCCCCAGGAGGCAGGCACCGGAGGAGGCGACCCGATGGACCGCGCCCACGGGGATATGCCTCCCTCCCCTCTGCACCGCCCGCTCGGGACGCTCATCGGAACCGCGGGGGAAGCCCTGGTTGGACATCCCCCCGCAGGGGAATCTCCACCGGTACCCTCCCCGGTACCTCTCCCCGTAGAAGAACTCCATCACCCCCTGCTCAGGCTCCTCGTCGACCAGGTACTGCTCCACGGCGATGGTGGCCGTCGGGGCCTCATCGAAAAGGCAGCGGCGCACCGTGGAGAAGGCGCCGTCCGCGCCTACGACCGCACGGCAGCAGATCTCGCCGCCATCGGTGCGCAGAACGATGCGCCCGCCTTCGCGGACCGCCCTGCGCAGCGATGCCTTCTCCAGCTCCGCCCTGCCTTCCAGCTCGCGGTGGAGCGAGCGCAGGTAGGAAGGGCGGTCGATCACCACGCCCTCGGCCTTCTCCTCTATGGAGATGCCCC
>PUJZ01000012.1 GCA_003550345.1 Methanomassiliicoccaceae archaeon | reverse complement strand
TTCAAGTCGTAAAAAATCAGGTTCGGCTCGAGCAGAGTCTCGTTTATCACATTATAACTGGCCATGTACATCATGTTCTCTTCCAGGACAAAGCGCCCCACGTCCTCGTAGGTGTCCTCTTCGCCGCTCAATTCCTTAAGGATAGGCTGATACGTCAGCTCCACATGCGGCACGAGCAGCTCCTGGTTCATAAACCCGACGATAGAGACCAGCGTAGCGCTTATGAAAAGCGGCACAAGTATCCTGAAGAGACTTATACCGGAAGCCTTCATTGCGGTGATTTCGTTATTGCGCGCCAGGTATGCAATGGAGAAGGCGCCGGCTACAAGTATGGTCATGGGGATAAGCGGCGTCAGAAATACGGGAGCGCGCACCAGGTATGTCAATCCGATGCGGCTCATCGTGCGGACAATGGTGTCGCCTTCGCGCAGAAAGTCGTCCAATCCCCTCACGGCGTCCGCCGCCATATACAGGCCGAGGGCCGCGCCGGTGATTATCAACAGGGCGCCAAGAAAATTCCTTGCGATGTATTGGTCTAATTTTTTAGTAATGGCTTATTCACCCGTTATGGTAACAACAAAAATCATTCCGACTAGCGGCGCAACGACAGCCAGAGGAACAACGCTCCGATCGCCCCGCATATAAGATTCGGCAACCACAAAGCGATATACGCGGGCAACTGTCCCGCTTCGGCCAACTGCCGCCCGATATAATAGGCCGGAAAGTACAGCATCAGCACCACGGCAAAGCTTATGCCGAAGGCCGCGACAACACCTCCGCGCCTGACCATTATACCAAAGGGTATGCCGATCATCACAAAGACGATACAGGCGAAGGCCTGCCCCATCCGGAAATGCACCTCGATATTGGCGCGACGATACAATTCCTGGAGATCGGCTTCTTCCACCCTTCTGGCCATATCCGAAACCGCCTCTGAAAGTTCGGAAACCTGCCCCTCAAGTTCATCAGCCTTTTCAGACTCGCTCTCCAGGCGCCTTTTATTGGATTCGATTCGGTCGGCAAATCGGCTTATTCTGAGTTTTATATCTTCAATTTCCCCCTCTACCCGTTGTATGCCGCCGCGAATTTCCTCGCGTCTGCGCTCCTGCGATCTCAACGTATCATTAAGCTCTTCAGCCTGTTCGGAATCTTCCGGAACGGTAATCAGCGAGCTGCGCGTATCCAACATGCGGCTTTCCAGATGTCGAAGCATTTCCGAGCGTGACTGTAGGTCTTCGCGAAGATAATTGAGGCGCTCTTCCAGTGAATTCTTCTGGCTTCGAAAATCCCTGTTCTCTTTTTCCAGTTCCTCAACACGGCTGGCATGACGATTCTGCTCGCTCGAGATATCTCTTCTATCCTGATTCAGTTCGGAATGCCTGCGTTGAAGCTCGCGACGGACGGCCCGCGGGTCCGCTAACTGCGCCATAGGCTCGACAAACTCAGCCAATCTCGCCCTGTGCCTCAACACCTGGCTGAAGGGCATGCTTCTGACATCGGAGGGGAAATGTTCCCCCTCCCCCCGATATGGCCGGGAGCTGTCATCGCTTAAATCAATGGTATAACGGATATCATCATCTTCGAAACTGATAAGATTCTCTTCGTCGCCAATTGGCTGAATTATCCATCCGTCGGTCAAGACTAATTCAGCTCTGTTGGTCTCCGGATAATAGGAAGCGCTGCCGTATCGAGCAATAATAATCTGGGTAATATGATTGCGGGCGTACCTGGCGGCGACAACCCTGTGCCAGCGGCTGAAGTCTTCAGGGTCCACCTCTCCTATGTGGATTACATAAGGAGAGATTTCGATGCGTTCGCGAGAAGGAGCAAGGCGAGCCAGGAGCGGCCCTATAAGAGCTTCCTGTCTCTCCTCAAGTTGCCTGTGGCACCAGGGAAGAACGTTATTGTTGAGATAAACGCTTACCAGGGTAAGAACAAAGCCCGCCGCGAGAGCCGGCCAGATAACGCGCCAGAGGGACACGCCGCTGCTGCGGATCGCCAGCAGCTCGTTGTCTCCCGCCAGTCTGCCGAATACCATAACGCAGGCGATAAGCAGCCCGGAAGGAACGGCGAACGGCCATGTGAAAGGCACAATGAAATGAATTACTCTGGTAAGCTGCGCGGGCATCAGGCCGTCGCCGATAAGCTGGACGCTCAAACCAAGCGTTATCAGCGCGGAAACCACGGTTGTTGAAAGGACAAACACAACCAGCAGCTCGCGCAATACATAGCGTTGAAGACGTATCAGCATAAAAAGTTTGTGCTCCGCAGGTCAAAAAACGCCCGCTATACCTGCGGGCGAAACATTTTTTACAGTCCCATTGATTATAGGATTATTGGACGATACGTGTCAATCAATTTTATACCAACCAAGCATCGATGATCATTATCACTCGCGGCGCTGACGCGAAAATATCCCCGGAATGCTTGCGTTGATTAGCTCCCATATCAAGAACATTCCCCCAGGTCGGCCATTTGACAATCACGGGCTTTTGGGGGTAAACTTCAAAATCAAATGTATTAAATTAGGTATTGTTGTTTCGCATGATACCAAGGGCGAATCGGGAAGGTAATCATTCGGGTATTTCACGCCGACGGATACCAGCGATTCGCTAACGAAAAAGAAAGGCTTTGCGATGCGCTATACTCTGGCCGAGATAGCCGAAATTGTTGGCGGAGGACTGCACGGAGACCCCACTATTGTCATAACCGGAGTGGCTTCGCTGGAAGAAGCGCATCGCGGTCACATATCATTCGCCACAAAAGACCGACTGAATCGCGCAAAAGAGACAAAAGCCTCAGCGGTCATTACCCCTGAAGTTGTGGCCGATATCGAGCAACCCCAGATCGTCGTCGAAGAGCCATACG
>PUJZ01000055.1 GCA_003550345.1 Methanomassiliicoccaceae archaeon | reverse complement strand
GCCACCGAGGTGCGTCCCCGGACCACGAAGGCGATGTTCCAATGCGCCCGCTGCGGCGTGGAGGTCATGGAGCGGCAGAACGGCCTCAACTTCCGCGAGCCCATGGAATGCTACAAGGAGGAGGGCGGCTGCGGGAAGGCCGCCGGCCAGACCAAGTTCACCCTCATGCCCGAAGGCTCCCTGTACATGGACACGCAGAAGATCGAGGTGCAGGAGAGCCCCGAGGGCCTGCGCGGCGGCGCCCAGCCGGAGAGGCTCACCGCCTTCGCCGAGGACGACCTCGCCGGCATAATATCGCCGGGCGACCGCATCACCGTCAACGGCGTCCTCCGCTCGGTGCAGAAGGGCGGCCGCGACAAGTCCACCCTCTTCGACATCAGTCTCGACCTCCTGTCCATGGAGTTCCAGGAGCATGAGTACGACGAGGTAACCATCACCGCCGAGGACGAGGCCTTGATCCGGGAGGAGTCCCGCTCCCCCGAGCTCTTCGACAACATCATCAGGTCGATATCGCCGACAATCTACGGCATGGAGATGGAGAAGGAGGCCATCGCCCTGCAGCTCTTCGGCGGCTCCCCCAAGTCGATGGACGACGGCACCAAGATACGCGGCGACATCCATATACTTCTAATCGGCGACCCCGGCGTCGCCAAGAGCCAGCTGCTGCGCTACATGTCCGAGCTCGCTCCCCGCGGCATCTACGCGTCCGGCAAGTCCGCCTCCGCCGCCGGCCTCTGCGTGCACGGCGACACCGTCCTCATCAGCGACCGCGGCGACATACCCATCCGCGATTACGTGGAGGGGATCATGGACAGCCCGCAGGAGTACCGCCCCGGGATATGGATGCAGGAGGCCGACGGCCTGAAGGTGCTGGCCATGACCGGCAACAGCGCCATGCGCAGCTTCCCCGTCAAGGCGGTTTGGAAGATCGAGACCCCTCCGTTTCTTGTGGAACTCGTTACCCATGAGGGTCAAAGCATACTGCTCACGCCGGAGACCAAGCTCATGGCCCGCAAGGGCTACTGCATAGACTGGTTCGAGGCCTCCGCCCTCGACGCCGGCGACGCCACCATAATGTACAATGTGGACACCGAGGTGCTGAGCCCCATCCACTGGGGCAACATCGTATCCGCCCGCAAGGTGGAGGAGGGCCTCCCCGAATACGTCTACGACCTCACCGTGGAGCCCACCCACTCCTTCGTGGGCAACGGCTTCGTGGTGCACAACACCGCCGCCGCCGTCAAGGACGACTTCGGCGACGGGCGCTGGACCCTCGAGGCCGGGGCCCTGGTCCTGGCCGACAAGGGCCTCGCCTGCATCGACGAGCTGGACAAGATGACCGCCCAGGACCGCTCCTCCCTGCACGAGGCGATGGAGTCGCAGCGCATCTCGGTGGCGAAGGCGGGCATCACCGCCACCCTGCAGTGCCGCTGCTCCCTGCTCGCCGCCGCCAACCCCAAGTACGGCCGCTTCGAGGAGTTCTCCGTCATCGCCGACCAGATCGACCTTCCCCCCGCCCTCATGTCCCGTTTCGACATGATCTTCGTGCTCACCGACAAGCCCGACAGCGTCAAGGACCGCAGCATCACCGAGCACATACTGAAGGCGCACCGCCGCGGGCAGGTGCGCAGCTACGAGGACCGCGACGACGCCAAGGGCATAGACTGCGACGGCATCATCGCGGCCACCGACGACATCCGCCCCATCTACGGCAAGGAGTTCCTGCGCAAGTACGTGGCCTATTCCAAGAGGATAACCCCGGTGCTCTCCCAGGAGGCCAACGACGTGATCCAGGACTACTACCTGGACATCAGGAAGATGGGCGAGGACGCCGACTCGTCGGTGCCCATCACCGCCCGCCAGCTGGAGGCCTTCGTCCGCCTCTCCGAGGCCTCCGCCCGGGCGAGGCTCAGCCGCGAGGTGAGCAAGGAGGACGCCGACCGCGCCGTGCGCATCGTGAAGCACTACCTGGAGAAGATCGCCGGCACCCAGTCAGGGGTCTTCGACATCGACAAGGTCGCCACCGGCGTCTCCCGTACCCAGCGCAGCATCATCAACGTGGTGCGCGAGCTGCTGCGCAGCCACAGCCAGGAGTCCGGCATCGCCGTGGAGGAGCTCACCCTCCACGCTGAGAAGGAAGGGATCTCCTCGCCTGAGCTCAACGACATAATCCGCAAGATGAAGAACAGCGGCGAGGTCTTTCAGCCCAACAACAAGACCCTCAAGCTGGTGAAGAGCTCATGATATCCCTGAAGATCCACCGCCGCGGCCCCGAGCACCTGGTCGCCGCCTGCGACTCCGAGCTGCTCGGCCGCACCCTCGCCGAGGGCAAGGTGAGGCTGACGGTGCACCGCAGCTTCTACCACGCGGAGGAGGGCGACAGCGAAGCGCTCCGCAGCCGCCTGCAGATGGCCACCATCGCCAACCTCGTGGGCGAGAGGACGGTGGCGGTGGCGGTGGAGATGGGCCTTGTCGAAGAGGATTGCGTGATGATCATCGACGGCGTCCCCCATGCGCAGATGGCGAGACTGTGACCATGTTCTGCGTCAAATGCGGCAAGGAGGGCGAGACCTTCAAGGGCCGCTGCATGGACTGCTTCCTCGAGGGGCGGGAGCTGGTGGCGCTACCTCCGTTCGTGGACCTGGACCGCTGCACCGGCTGCGACGAGTTCCTCCTCTCCAAGCGGTGGAGGGCGCTCGATGACGAGGATGCCGCCTGCGAGGCCGCCGTATCGTCGCTGGCGGCGATAGGCGATGCCGACGTGATCGCCGTGGGGGCGGAGAGCGAGCGCCAGGACGATCGCAACATACTGGTGCGCGTGGACGCGGACCTCTCCATAGACGGCCACGAGGTCCCCGCCGGCGCCGAGACCGTCGTCCGCCTGAAGAACACCGTCTGCCACCGCTGCTCCCGCCAGCTGG
>PUJZ01000010.1 GCA_003550345.1 Methanomassiliicoccaceae archaeon | reverse complement strand
GCCCCGAGGACAGCTGGAGGAAAAGGGCCTTGCCGTGGCGCCGATAGCCCTCTATCGACGTACCTGGGTCGATGGCCTCCACATCGCACACCGACTCCTTCACGTACCTCAGGCCGGAGGAGGACGCTGAGATGATCGGCTCCCCGCGCACGCCCTCGTCTATGGTGCGGGCGAAGGTCTCCACCTCGGGCAGCTCAGGCATGGGACGCCCTCATGCCGCTGGCCCCCTCCATCTCCCGCAGCGCGTCTATCAACGACTCCTCGAAGCGCCACTGCTCCTCGAAGTGGCGGTTCATGTCCTTGAGCAGCAGCCATATCCATATGGGGAAGAATGCCCCGTAGGTGAGCACCGAGATCACGATGAACACCATGAAGGAGCGGATGCCGATGGTCCTGCGGCAGGGATGCTCGATCCTCATCCCGATGCGCTCGGCCGCGTCGACCACATGCTTCTGGAATGCCCGCCATCTCCTCTCATGATTGTAGGAGAAGTTGGTGATGTTCCTTATCACGTACACCAGCACCAGGAAGGAGACGAAATAGAAGAACAGCCCCAGCACCGCCGCCACCAAGGAGAGCGCCGGCTCCACCATCAGCACGGTGATGAAGAGGGGCAGGCCGATCCATATCAGCGCCCTCCATGTGGAGACGGGCCTCTCCTTGCTCCGGATGGCCTCGTCCACCTCCACCATGCCCCGCAGCGGCCTCTGGATGTCATGGTCCTCCACCTTGCAGCGGAAGTACTCCATCAGCAGCGAGCGCAGCTCATCCTCGCGCTTGCTGTGGTTCTCGTTGCGGCTCATCAGCAGGTAGAAGCCGGCGGTGATGATGAGCAGGTGCAGCACCATGTAGAGGCCGATGTTGAAGAACAGCTCCGAGATCCCCTCACCGGCCTGCACGGTGGATATCAGCAGGCTGAGCATGAAGTAATTGATGAGCACCATGAACGCGATGATGACCACCAGCACCAGCAAGGGCTCGATGACGAGGTCGGTCCTCTCCCGGCGGTGCACGTTGGCGAGGATGCGGTTGGCGATCTCACGGCTGTCGCATAAGGGCATCTTTCACCTCCATTACATAGGCTGATATATCGGTTTCAATCCAACGCCCGCTTCACATCGCCGCGAGCGGCAGGAGATCCATAAGCGCGTCCACTATCTCGGATAATGCGCCTGCCAGCGTCGGACCCAGCTCCTGCAGGGCCTCGGTGATGGCGGGGCCGATGCCGCGCAGCGCCTCGGTGACGCCGTCGGTCGCCTGCTGGACCGAGTCGGACACGGGGTTGCCCATACCGCCCTGCTCTCCCATCTTGTTCATGGCGCCGATTCCAAACATCCTGACGATTAAAATCTTTTCCTCATGATGTCCGGCCCCGGAGGTATTGCCACAGCTTTAATAGAAACCGCCCCTTTATTGGAGGCGATGAATGCCAAGGCGAGGCCCCGCCCCCTTCCGCTGCTGTCGCTGGTGACGCTGCTTTTCGCCGTGCTCTATTTCATCAGCATCCTGCAGGCCATACCGCAGGTGATGGACGATGCGCAGGACCGGCTCGGGCTCGTCTACCTGGTGGCGGCGCTGGGGGTGATGTTCTACCTCTTCATCAACCAGCTGGTCACCACCATGCGCCTCTCCCGCGGCGAGCGACGCTCCTGGCAGCGCATGGCCCGCCTGACGGTGGCCTACATCGCGCTGGGCTCGTTGTCACTGACGCTGGGGCAGGACACGGTATGGCTCGCCCAGTACCTGGAGGCGAGCTCTTTGCTGGTCATCGTGTGGATGGCCCTGATGCTCGGCTACCTGCACACCGCCGCGGTGCGGCGATTCTTCACCCCTCCTTACGCCGAGGAGTCATCGGCCATCGGGTGGCTGCTCTATGTGGCGGGGAGGGACCCCTTCAAAGGGATGCGCCTCATCTGAGCCTTTTCTCCAGTATGCTTGATCGAGGGGCGAATCCCAGTCGCCGGTAGGCCTTCTCCGCCTCGGTGTTCTGCGAGCCGACGTTCAGGCAGAGGCGGTCGAGGCCGTTGTCGACGCACCAGTCCTCGGCGAAGGCCATCAGCCATCTGGCCACCCCCTTGCCCCTGAGGCCCTCGTCCACATAGATCCCGTAGAGGTAGCCGGTGGGGGCGCAGGTGAACTGGTCCGAGCCCATGCCCAGCCAGAGGAATCCCGCCCTCCTCTTCCCCTCCCAGAGCACGAAGGCCTCGTTACCCTCATGGCCGTCGTAGATCGCGGCCACGCTGACACGCAGTTTGGGGAGCCAATCCTCGCTCCCTCTCCTCTCCTCCTCGCCCACGGAGCGGAGCACCGCCTCCTCGATGCACTCCATCGCGTAGGCGATGTCGCTGTCCTCCATCCGCTTCAGGCGCAGGCCTAGGGCCGGAAGCTCACGGACGCACTCCACGCTCTGCTAGAGGAGGGGGCGGATAAAAAGTTCACCCTATCCCCATCGGGGGGAGATGGTTTAAAACGGTTACACGCGCATTCAAGGACGATAACGTGAGCTACTCCGTCCGCAGCATATCCCAGGACGAGAAGGACGAGGTCCTGGCAAGCATAGAGGGCACGAACTTCCACAGCAGCAAGGCCGACCTGCACGGCATTTGCGTGAAGCTCTACACCTGCCGGGAGGGGACGAAGATCATGTGGGAGGACAACTTCTACGCCATGTCCGACCACGTGCGCTCGCACGCGCGGCTCTTCGTGCTTGATGATCCATCAAGAGGGGTGGAGGTTCTCTACGAGCCGCTCACCGCAACCGCCTTCCTCTACAACTTCGACTATTACGGCTGGATAAAGAGCGTGGCGCTGGCCGTCGCCGGGGACATCCTCGAGGACACGCACAACATCCATTCGGTGCACGGTGCCGCATTGGACATCGACGGCAAAGGGGCCACCCTGATAGCCCCCTCCCGCACCGGGAAGACCACCCAGTCATGGGGCCTGCTGCGCATGCGCGAGTCCCGATTGGTGACCGATGACTGGTACTTCGTCCGCCTCTCCGACCGCCGACCCCTGGCCTTCGGCTCGGAGAAGAACTGCTACATCGACTCCGACATCGGCGAGATCTGGAACGAGTACCAGCCCCTGGTGGACCAGGCGCGCTTCGACAACCGCCAGCGGGCGATAGTCGACGTGCGCTGGGTGGCCGGCCGCGGCTCGGTGATACCGATGACGTCCATGCACCACATACTCCTGCTCAAGCGGGACCGCGACGACCCGCAGGCGCTGCGCGAGGTCTCCGCCGACGAGGCGTGGGACTATTTGCGCGAGCACGACCTCTGCAACCCCCATCAGATGTCCCGGGACGAGCGCAAGCTCCGCACCCGGGAGAGGTTCTTCCGCTCCTATCTGAAAGAGTGCCCGGTGCACATGGTCAACACCATCCGGTCGCCGCAGGAGACTCAGTCGCTGATACGCGGTCTGCTTCTCGCCTGCGAGGACCCACGCGGGGAATGAGGCTTAACGCATCCCGAGGCCGCTGGCGGAACGGGGCCTAGCAATGAATAAAAGGCAGCACCGCCGTTGCCTGAAGGTCTTGACGTGGTGCGTATGAGGAAAGTGATGTTCATTGCCCCGCGGTTCCACACCAACCAGGCGCATGCGGTCAGGGCGCTGCTCCGCTCCGGGACGGAGGTGGCCTTCCTCGTCCGCCGCATCCGGAGCAAGGAGTATCACCATGATCTAGAGCCAGAGGTGCTGGGCGAGGGGCTCATATCATCGTCCGTCCGCGGCATCGCCGATGTGAAGACCCATAACAAGCTTTTCTCCTACCCTTCGGCGCCAAGGCTGATCAGGAGGGCAAGACGGTTCAAGCCAGATATCGCCGTGATAAGGGAGCAGGGGGGCTACTCCTCCCTGGCAATGCTCATAATGAAGGCGCTGGGGTTCCGCTGCGTCCTCCACACGCAGAGGCCGATATGCAACCCTCCTGATGATGAGGGGAGGACGCCTCTCACAAAATTGCTTCAGCGGATAAGCTCGCCGATGGTACGCTACGAGCTCACCCCGCTCCTAGGCCTCGAAGAGCTGGCAAGGGTAGAGGATCATGGCCTGGCTCCGGCCGTTCAGCATCTCTCCGCGGATGCTGAAGCCCAAGAGGGCATCAATCCCTACAAGGTCATGCTGAAGGGTGAGAGGTCCCGCCACCCAGGCAGGGCGGTGTTCCATGTGCCCTTCGTGGTTGAGCAGCCGTGGACCAAGGAGGTTTGGACGGAGGACGGCCCGACGAGGATACTGACGGTGGCGGAGTTCAGGGAGAGGAAGAGGATCATGGAGCTGCTCGAGACGTTGGCACTCCTTAAGTCCCGGGGGAAGGATGTTCATCTCACGCTGGTGAGCAATTCCGGCAGTGAGCGCAAGCAGCGATACCAGGAGAGGGTTATGGCACGCATCGAAGAGCCTGATCTCACTGGGGCAGTGGATGTGAGGACCGACCTCGACCACGAGGAGATGCTGAAGGAGTACCGCCATCATGACATCTTCATCCTCCCGTCCGATGGGGAGCCGGCCGCCTATTCGCCGCTGGAGGCCATGGCCGCCGGCCTTCCCGTAATTTGCTCGAAAGGGAATGGCACATACGAGTACGTACTCCACGCCGGAGGAGGAATGGTTTTCCAGGAGAGGGACTTCGAGGGGATGCGATTTTGCTTGGAAAGCCTGGTGGATGACACCCGGCTCCGAAGGGAGATGGGGCTCCGCGGCATGGAGTTCGCCCTCTCGAGCATGGACCCCGATGGGATCCCTGGACGACTGGAGGCCATACACCGCATGATCGCCACGGACCAATAGCGATTTAAACACGGATTCGGTTGAAGCGGCGATGAGTGGCCGCAGCTTCGCCCAGAAGGTGCTTTCCCGGGCCAGCGGATGCGATGCCGCCGTGGGCGACACCGTGGTCGCCAAAGTGGACCTGGCCATGAGCCACGAGAACGCCGCCCTGGTGTCCAGCAAGTTCCGGGAGATGGGTGCCGAGCGCATATGGGACCCCTCCCGTGTGGTGCTCGTCTTCGACCACCGCATGCCCGCCAACACGGTGTCCGCCGCCGAAGGCCACCGCCGGGTCCGTCTCTTCGCTGAGGAGATGGGCGTGGAGAGCTTCTACCAGCACGGCGAGGGCATCTGCCACCAGGTGCTGCCGGAGATGGGCCATGTGCGCAGCGGCGATCTTATCGTTGGCTCCGACTCGCACACCACCACTTACGGGGCTTTCGGCGCCTTCGCCACCGGCATCGGCGCCACTGAGATGGCGGCCGTCTGGGCCACGGGGGAGCTGTGGTTCCGGGTGCCGGAGACCCTGCGCATCCAGATCGATGGCGGGATGCCAAGCGGATGCATGTCCAAGGACGTGGTGCTCAAAGCGATCGGGGAGCTGGGCGCCGACGGCGCCGACTACTGCTGCGTGGAGTACACTGGAGGCACGGTGGACGATATGAGCGTCTCATCCCGCATGGTGCTCTGCAACATGGCGATCGAGATGGGCGCCAAGGCCGGCGTATGCTTCCCCGATGAGAAGACCCGCCAGTATCTGGAGGAAAGAGGCTCCGGCGGCGATGAGCTTTTCAGCGACGAGGGCTCGGCGCAGCGCCGCCACCCGATGGACGTTAGCAACCTGGTCCCGCAGGTGGCGGCGCCGCACAGCGTGGACAACGTGCTACCAGCCGATGAGCTCAGGGACGTGGCCGTGGACCAGGCGGTGCTGGGCAGCTGCACCAACGGACGCCTGGAGGACCTTCAGGCCGCTGCCGCCCTGCTCAAGGGGCGGAAGGTATCCGCCAGCACCAGGCTGATTGTGGTGCCCGCTTCCCGCGAGACCGCGCTGCAGGCGATGGAGGACGGCACCATGCAGGCGTTGATGGAGGCGGGCGCGATAGTGACGAACCCCGGATGCGGCCCCTGCCTCGGCGCCCACCAAGGTCTGCTGGCGGCCGGCGAGACGGCTATCGCCAGCACCAACCGCAACTTCCGCGGTCGCATGGGCTCCCCGGATGCCGAGGTCTACCTGGCCTCGCCGCTCACAGTCGCCGCCTCCGCCCTCACCGGCCGCATAACCGACCCGCGGGAGGTGATGCGCTGATCAAGGGGAGGGCATGGAGGTACGGCGACCACGTGAACACCGACCTCATAATTCCGGGGAGGTACCTGGACAACTACGACATCGCCTCCCTGGCCAAGCACGCCATGGAGGACATAGACCCTGGATTCGCATCCAAGGTCGCAGAGGGCGATGTGATCGTCGCCGGAAGGAACTTCGGCTGCGGCTCCTCCCGGGAGCAGGCGCCGCTGGTGCTTAAGGAGCTGGGCGTGGGCGCGGTCGTCGCCGAGAGCTTCGCCCGCATCTTCTACCGCAACGCCATCAACGTCGGCCTCCCGGTGGTGGCGTGCGCTGACGCCTCCCTGATAGAGGACGGCGACACGGTCGAGATAGACCTCGCCGCCGGGACGCTTAGCAGCTCCTCCGGCCTGGAGTCCGGATTCCCGCCGCTCCCCCCCAAACTGTTGGAGATCCTGGAGAAGGGCGGCCTGGTGAGCGCACTGAAGGAAAGGTTCCGGCCCTGCAGGCCAGGCACTGGCCGCTGAGCGTGGAAATCAAAAGTTTTATAAGCAACAGGCTAATACGGAGATACTCCCGGTGTGGTGACATTATATGAAGTACACTAGGTTCGAGAAGGCAAGGATCATCGGCGCCAGAGCGCTGCAGATCTCCTTCGGGGCGCCCGTCCTCGTGGAGTACCCCGAGACGATGATAGACCCCATTGACATAGCCATGCTGGAGTACGAGCAGGATTTGGTCCCTATCACAGTGGCTAGAGAGTAAAGGTCGAGGTTTTCCACATGAGTGAAGCGGAAAGGAATGAGCTTTTGGTGCCTGAGGACGTATACCTCACTTCGGGGGTGCACATCGGCACCCAGCAGAAGAGCGCCGACATGAAGGACTTCATATACAAGGTCAGGTCGGACGGCCTGTACGTTCTGGATGTCAAAAAGACCGACGAGAGGGTGAAGGCGGTCGCCCAGTTCCTGGCCCGCTACGACCCCAAGAGGATACTGGTCGTTTCCTCGCGCCAGTACGGACAGCGCCCCGCCCGGATGTTCTCCCAGGCCATCGGCGCGCCGGTCTTCGGCGGCCGCTTCGTTCCCGGAACGCTCACCAACCCCCGCATGCCCAAGTTCATCGAGCCCGATGTGATCCTGGTCACCGACCCGGCGGCCGACAAGCAGGCCCTGGACGAGGCGCTCGGCGTGGGAATACCGATACTGGCCCTCTGCGACGCCAACAACGAGACCCGCAATGTCGACCTGGTCATACCGACCAACAACAAGGGCCGCCGCGCATTGGCCTGCATATACTGGCTCCTGGCCCGCGAGACCTTGCTGGCCCGGGGCGACCTGAAGGCCCCTGAGGACTTCAAGATGGAGATCGAGGACTTCGAGGCCCGTCTCTGAATCAAAACCCTTTTCATCATCCCCACTTCTTCTTTCAAGCATGAGGTACCCGGTGGTCGCCGGCAGGTTCTACGAGAGCGAGGGCCATCTGCTGCAGAAGCAGATCGAGAAGTGCTTCCAGCATCCCCATGGCCCCGGCCCCGCCCCTGCGCCCGGATCGGAGCGCAGCATCGTGGCGGCGGTGGCCCCCCACGCGGGCTACATGGCCTCCGGCCCCGCCGCCGCCCATGTCTACCATGCGATAATCTCCGACGGCCTGCCGGAGCTCTATGTGATAATAGGTCCGGGCCATCGCGGCATGGGCGCGCCGGTGGCCGTTTCCGACGAGGACTTCTGGACGCCCCTGGGCGTGGTGGAGACCGACCGGGACGTGGTGTCCCGGATGGGGGGCATAGCGCAGGTGGACCGCCGGGCGCACGAGCAAGAGCACTCGGTCGAGGTGCAGCTGCCCTTCATCCAGCACATAGACCCGTCGCCGCGCATAGTCCCGGTGGTGATGAACGCCCAGGACATGGAGTCCGCCGCCGCTCTCGCCGAGTCCGTGGCCGAGGCCACCGAAGGCAAGGACACGGTGGTGATAGCCTCCAGCGACATGTCCCATTACGTTAGCAAGCAGAGGGCGGGAGCGGACGACGGGGCGGTGGTGGAGAGGATTCTCGACCTCGACGTGGAGGGTATGTACCGCACCATAGGGCAGCGGCGGGTGAGCGCCTGCGGCTACGGCCCGATAGCCGCCGCGATGCTCGCCACCAGTCCGTCGTCGGCACGGCTGCTCAAATACATGGACTCCGGCGACATGATACCCATGGACGATGTGGTGGGCTACGCGTCGGTCGCCTTCCACCGCTGAGATAGTTTTATCTTCCGGCTCAATATTCTCAAAGCATGGACTACGGCAGCGACCTCGGCTTCTGCCCCAGCTGCGGGGCCGACGTCAACGTTAATGAGACCTTCTGCCGCGTATGCGGGAACAGGCTCTACGCTGACCAGGACCCCGGCCCCACGGCCCCGGCGCGAGGCAACAGGGCGCGCTTGGCGTTCATAATACTCGCCGTGGTGGGCGTATTCCTGCTGTGGATGGGGGCCAGCACGCTGATGGACACCGATGCGGTGGTGCAGGAGGTCCTGGCGGAGCTTGAGGACTTCGGCTTCGACGAGGCCTTCGCCGAGCAGTTCGTGCTGTTCTACGCCTACGCGATGATCGCGACGGCGGCCATAAGCCTGATCGGCGGGGCGCTGGCGCTGACGAGGAAGTTCTGGCTCGGGGCGATGATATGCGCCGTGCTGGTGACCCTGACGACGCCGATATTCCTCTTCTCGGCGGGTGCGGTGCTGGCGATATTCTTCCTGTGGAGAGGGAAGAACGAGTTCGCCTCCTGATCGCCAGGGCTTCGCAATCGACGGACCATGAGCCATGCCAAGGGCCGTCCTTCGATGTTTATATACATCATCGACCATCCTGCTGAGCATGTACCGGCAGCCTGAGCGCAGATGCCACAACTGCGCCACCCACATAGGGGAAGGCGACCTCTGCGGCCGTTGCGGGGCGGACTTCAAGGCCAAACCGTTCACGATGGACCAGGTGGCGTTCTTCGTCCTGGCGCTGGTGTCCATGTTCCTGGTATGGCTGGGGGCGATAACCATCGCCTCGCCCGAATCGGTGGTCGCCCAGTTCCAGGTGATGTTCGAGGGCAGCGGGCTCAGCGAATCTCAGGTGGAGCTCTATGTGCTGGGGACGGCGGCGGCGATGATCGCCTTCGGGGTGCTGGGCTTCTACGGCGCCGCCCTCACGCTGCTCACGCGCCAGTGGAGGCGGGCGATGGCGGCCGCGGTGGCGCTGACCGCCGCCACGCCGTTCTTCCTGTTCTCGGTGGTGGCAGCGGTTGCCGTATGGGCGCTGTGGAGGGCGAGGCCCGCCTTCGAGAGCTAGATCCGCTTCAGCTTGCCCAGCACCGGCTCGTATATCAGGCCCTTGTCCATCAGCGAGTTGCTGATCTCCTCGAACTCCACCTCGCTGATGCCCTTGTTCTGCGCCTCGTCGATGAGATTGCTTATGGGCGCCCCTTTGCCGTCTGAGTCCAGCTCGTCGATGAGTTCCATGATGCTGTCCTCGGCGTCCACGTCCACCTCGCTGCGCTCCTCCTTTTCGGCGATGGCGGAGACGTCCTCGGTGAGGCCGAGGTCGACGTCGTCATCGGGGAGGAGGAAGCGGAAGGCCTCCTGCAGCACCCGTATGTAGCGGCCCGAGTCGGGGACGCCGTAGTAGTCCAGGGCCATGGTCATCCCCGATGCCAGCTGGCGGGGGACGCCTTGCTTCACCAGGTCCTCGGCGGTGCCGCCGTCGGCGGCCAGCGCCAGCCTCAGCGCCCGCATCCTCTCCATGGTGGACCGGCAGGCCTCCAGGACCCAGGCCTCGCGGGCGGCCTCGTCGACCTCCACGATGCTCTCCGGCCGTATGGACACGAAGACCCGGCCGTCGTCGGGGCTGAAGGTGCGCACCTTGCCAACGACGGCCACCAGCTTCGGCGGCTCCAGGTCGGCCAGGGCCGCCGACGCCTCCGGCTGGTAGCGGCCCGCGTTCACGTAGAACGAGCCGGACGGGTCGTTGACCCTCGCCCTCCACATGGGCTCGTCCTCGCTGCCGACGTTCTCCTTGTCGGTGAGCACGCCGGCGGCGAGGACGCGGTTCACCTTCGCTCCCAGCGGGGTTATGAGATAGGAGGGGGACTTCTCCTCCTCGCCCTTGTAGGTCATGGAGGAGGAGTTCAGCTCGGCGGAGAAGAGCCTCCAGGCGGGCTCGCGGCGCATCATAGCATCGCCTCCAGCTCATCGAGCAGCCTCTTGGCATCCGCCCTCACGTCCACGTCGACGACCTTGGCGTCCTGGGCGATCATCATCATGCCGTACTCGTCGCTGACCACGTTGCCGCGCATCTCCGCCGCCCGGGCGAGGAGCCGGCGCTCCATCTCCTTGGCCACCACATCGGGGTCGTGGTGCTCCTCGGTCATGCGCTGTGCCTCCCCCATGCTTATCCCGGAGAGGGCCTCGCTGAGCTCGCGGTTGACGATGCAGGTGAGCGCCCCGCCGCCGTCATCGATCACCGCCTTGATGCGCAGGTCCTGCTGCGCCTCCACCCGGCCATGGGTGATGCACTCGTCGTTGAGCACCGAGCGCCGGCACTCGGGGCAGCGGCGGATGAGGCCGGAGCCGTTCCTGATGTCGACGATGGTGCCGCGCACCAGCACGTCGAGGCCGCCGCCGACCTCCTCCAGCTCGCCGATGCTCCGCGGGGTCGAGGACTCCAGGTCCTCCAGCTCGCCGATGTCGTCGTCCACCCTGGTGATGGACACCCTCTCGCCCAGGTTGAGCTGCGGTATGCCGCGGAACGCGCGGACGTAGGCGTTCTCTATCCTGAGGGCCTCGCCCTCCTCGTGGGGGAACTCCCCCCAGGAGGAGAACTCCACCTTGCCGCTCTCGTCGGCGAGGGTGCCGGTGAAGATGGTCTTCGGCTCCCCTCTCACGGTTATGTCCTTGGGCCCGACGGACAGCACCTTCGCCGTCACGTTCACGTTGCCCATGCCGTCCATAAGCTCGGAGAGCTTCACCTCCTTGGCGGAGTAGGATATGACCCGCTGCGGCACCTCGATCTCGCTCGCATCGGCCTCGACCTCGGTCCTTTTCCCCAGGTTGATCTGCGGCCTGTCGTTCCAGGTCTTGGCGTAGGCGCTGCGTATGTTATAGGTGCCTCCCTTCTCCAGGTTGAAGCGGTCCGTCTCCCAGGAGGTGAACGGTATCGTCCCGGTGTCGTCGCCGATAATGCCGGTGAGTATGGTCTTGGGCTCGCCGCGGGCGGTTATCTCCCGCTTCTCGGCGTGCAGCACCTTGACGGTGAGGTCGACGTTCTGCTCGTTGCCCTCGATACGCTCCACCTTCTTCTTGACGCCGTCGCCGGAGACGAACTCCAGCTCCTCGCCGCCGTACTTGCGCACGATGCCCCTCTTGGCCGCCTCCAGCGTGGAGCGGTAGACGTTTATGTAGGTGTCCAGCTCGCGGACGATGGTATCCTCGTCCGCCTTACCTTCCAGCACCCTCTTGAGTTCCTCGATGGTGGGTGTTAGCTCTTCCATGTCCATTGCCAATCCTCCGTATGCACGGATGCCTGCCGGGATATGGTGTTATCTATTAAATGTACTCAACAGGGGCCCCCGAAAATGCCCCGCCAAACGTTTAATACTGCCTAGCCGATGATAAACGGGAGGTTGCGATGGAAGGGTTAATGGACATCCTGGCGGACACGACCGACCCGGTGGTCTATTCCATACTGCTCTTCCTTTTCACCACCATCGCCACCCTCGCCCTGCCCCTGCCGGTGGAGATGGCGCTGTTCTTCAACCTGGAGCAGGACGTCTACTCCAAGGCGGCGATGGTCGCCGGCGGCAAGGCCGCCGCCGCCATCATCGTCCTGCGCATCGGCAACCTGGTGAACAGGCTGATGTCCTCCCGCATGATGCGCACCAGCCTGGCGAAGATGTTCGTGCAGTTCTGCAACTGGATGGTGGTCAAGTTCCATTACGCCGGGCTCTACTTCATCCTCAGCATACCGCTGATGGTGGACACCGTGCCGGTCTACCTCTGGGGCATATTCAACGAGGAGGGCGTCATCCGCGCCGTGCCCTTCGCCTACGTGAACTTCCTCGCCGGCGTCAACCGCGTCCTCATAATCATGATGATCTTCGAGCTCTACGGCATCAAGGTCGTGGCCTAGCGACCGAAAGTTTAAATCGGGAATTGTAATGTTATTATATGGTTCCCAAGGAGAGGATCGACGCTGTTCTAGCCGAGTACGACCGTGACGACATCGTCATCGCCACGCTCACCTCGCACTCCTCGCTGCAGATATTCCATGGCGCCCGCAAGATGGGCTTCAAGACCATAGGCTTCACCGTCAACCACGACACCCGCTACTACGACGCCTTCCCGCTGGCGAAGCCGGACGAGCTCGTCCGGCTTCAGGACTTCGACGAGATATTCGACCGCGCCGGCGAATTCGTGGACCGCAACGTCGTCCTCATCCCCCACGGCTCCTTCGTGGAGTACATGGGCGCCAAGCGCTTCCAGAGCCTGGAGATACCGGTCTACGGGAACCGGTCGGTGCTCCAGTGGGAGTCGGACCGCGACATGGAGAGGGATTGGATCACCTCCGCCGGCGTCGCCATGCCCAACATAATCGACGACGCCCGCGACATAGACAAGCCGGTGCTCATCAAGTACCACGGCGCCAAAGGGGGGCGGGGCTTCTTCATCGCCAAGGACTACCCGGAGTTCAAGCTGGGCATCGACCACACCCAGCCCTACACCATACAGGAGTACGTCCTGGGAACGAGGTACTACCTGCACTTCTTCTACTCGCCGCTCAGCACCGAGGGATACCATGCGCACGAGGGGAGCATGGAGCTCCTGTCCATAGACCGCCGCGACGAGAGCAACATCGACGAGATGTACAAGCTGGGGGCGCAGGAGGAGCTCAAGCGCCACGGGCTCTTCCCCTCGTTCGTGGTCACCGGGAACGTCCCGGTGGTGCTGCGCGAGTCGCTGCTGCCCAAGGCCTTCGACATGGCGGAGAAGATAGTGAAGCGCTCCTACGAGCTCTTCGGCGGCATATGGGGCCCCTTCTGCCTCGAATCGATAGTCACCGACAAGCTGGACTTCAAGGTCTTCGAGATATCGTCGCGCATCGTCGCCGGCACCAACCCGTTCATCTCCGGCTCGCCGTACGCGGACATGATCCATCCCGGCCTCAGCACCGGCGCCAGGCTGGCCCTGGAGATAAGGAAGGCGGCCGACGAGGACCGCCTCGGCGAGATACTCACCTGAG
>PUJZ01000024.1 GCA_003550345.1 Methanomassiliicoccaceae archaeon | reverse complement strand
TCATGTGTTGTGGCGGCTGCCGACCATCTCTGCAAGCTCCAAAAGGTTGTTGGTGCGGTTTCAACGATTCGATGCTTTTCGGCAAGCCCCACTTAAATCACGATTTCTCTGTCCAATCGATGACCCGCAAACCCTCAACGCATTCAAACTCCCGGCTATGATTGATCACCATAATGGAGCGCTGCATCGGAATCATATGGAAGCACTTCTATCCGTGAGACGAAGTCCTCGACAGTGCGGAGGTTTCGCTCGGGCGCAGAGCTTTTCTCAACACCGTGCATCAGCTCAGCACATGTTATTGTACTGATACCTATCTGGCCGACATCCTGATTGAAAACGTGGCGGAGGGCCGGCGGACGAAGCTTGATCACATGAATCACGGTGTTCGTGTCCAAGAATTGTCGCTTACATTCCGTTGACGGCGGAGCGACGGCCTGCACCTTCTTGCCGGCGGCTCACCATCGGCCTACGCGAACCTCAGCTCGAAGGTCAGCAAACCACCTTTGAAATGCTCGTTCGAAATGCTCGTTATAACCCAAAATTCCCCAAGCCGGGGATTTTGCTTGACAGAACACATGAAACCGAGTTCATAAGCTGTCAGCAACCGGACGCGGTGTTCCTTCTTGCTGGGGAACACGGTACATACGGAGTTTGCGGTACAACGTATTTCTGCTAATCCCCAAGTCTTTTGCCGTCGCAGATATGTTGCCTGCATTCTGGCGGAGAGAACGTTCGATCTGCATTCGCATTGTCTCTTCCAAACGGGATGTGCTGCCGGAGCGACTTTCGGTACCCCGCGCAGCCTCGGAAAGCTCATCCGGCAAATGCTTGGCTTCAATTATTCCGGTAGGATTCCAAATCATAATGCGTTCTATGATATTCCGTAACTCCCTAACGTTGCCGGGCCAGTTGTAGTTGGCAAGGATTTCGAAAACACGTGCATCCACTTTGGGTACTGATCGCTTATGCTCTCTGGCGATGCTCTCAAAAAACTGTTGCGCAAGCCATACGATATCCGTTTTGCGTTCTCGCAACGCCGGCATGCGAATTCGCAAAACATTGAGTCGATAATAAAGATCCTCGCGAAACGTGCCTGCATTAACGGCGTCAGACAACTGCTTATTTGTGGCAGCAATGATACGCACATCGGCTACAACGGGGCGACTACCGCCCACCGGAGTGAAACTCTTGTCTTGCAAGACGCGCAATAGCTTTGCTTGCGTTCCCATTCCCATTTCGCCGATCTCGTCCAAGAATACTGACCCATTGTTAGCCACTTCGAACTTACCGTAATGGCCTTCTCTCCGCGCGCCGGTAAAGGAGCCGGAAACATAACCGAAGAGCTCACTCTCAATCAACTCACCTGGGAGGCAGGCACAGTTGACGATAACGAAAGGCCCGTCTCGGCGCCGGCTGTCGTTATGAATTGCGTGGGCGAACATTTCTTTACCGGTACCACTCTCGCCTTCCAAGAGAACAGTCGCATCGGATTGAGCCGATTTCCTTCCCAGGTCCACCGCCTCCAAGAAACTCGGATCGTGTCCCAATAGATCGCGAAAGGAGAAATGAGAATGAATTCCATCATCGTGCTTTTCGCCTTTCGTATTGGGTGGAGCGCACCGGAACGCGTCAACCACGCCAGCGACCTCTCCAGCCCGATCGAATAGAACCGTTGCTGACTTTCTGAAACTCAGTTTGCCCAAGGTTGGGCTGTCAAATGTAAAGGGCTTCTGATGAAAGCCGCGCCCTCGTTCTATTGTGTCTAAGATTACAGGACGGAAATCTAGCAACTCAGCGATATGCTCACCAGTCGCCATTCGAGGTGGGATTCCTAACATGACGTGTCCGGCTTGGTTTAGGTGCACGACTACTCCACGATGATCAACGATGAGCAGCCCTTTCTCACCTTTCTCATTAGCACCGTTTGCTAGATCGCTATTGTCCTCCAGCAGATCACGAATCTGAGTTTGAAAGCCTGAGCGACTAAACCGGCGGCTCTTAGAAATCTCGCGCCATTTACTCATACAAAACCCAAAACGTAGCGGAAAGACGAAAAAAAAGCTTCCTTGTTCGCGGGGTTTTTCCGGAATAAGGGAGAATTCGAAAAAAAAATGCGGAGCAAGCCCGATTTGTGCTCATTTTTTTCACAGTAACGCCAGTGTAGTGTGTAAAACTGGAGCAGTCAAGAAAAACGTTACAGTTTTAGTGCGAGCCGAAGAGCGTTCCAAATTGTAACCTGCCCATGAATTATCTAATCCTAAGCAACTACTTTCATACTGGCATGCAATTTGCTAATTATCTTGTACCCTATTTCTTTTGAGGAGTGTTCGGCAGATGGAACGCGATACTTCCGTAACGGCTGAGATACCCGAGGCCTTTAAAGGCCTTTCGAACGAAGCCAAGATCAACATGTTGCAAACGATGGTCAGAATTCGTGAGTTCGAAACACGGGTCGAGGAGCAGTTCTTAGCAGGCAAAATCCCGGGGTTTGTGCATCTCTATGTCGGAGAGGAGGCTATAGCCACCGGCGTCATGGCCAATCTAACCCAACAGGACTATATAACCAGCACTCACCGTGGGCATGGGCATGTACTTGCAAAAGGCGCCTCAATGGATCGCATGATGGCCGAGCTATACGGCAAGCGCGACGGTTACTGCAAAGGTAAAGGCGGCTCGATGCATATCGCAGACTTCTCAAGCGGTATGTTGGGAGCTAACGGCATCGTCGGAGGAGGCTTCAATATTGCTGCGGGCGCCGCACTATCGGCTTCCATCCGCAAGACTGATCAGGTTGCAGTGTGCTTCTTCGGCGACGGGGCGAGTAATCGAGGCACTTTTCACGAAGCGTTGAATCTCGCAGCGGTTTGGAACCTTCCGGTTGTTTTTGTGAACGAGAATAACCATTACGCTTCTACCACCCCTCAGAAAAGTGGCTGTAGTCTAGAGACCCTCTCCGAC
>PUJZ01000086.1 GCA_003550345.1 Methanomassiliicoccaceae archaeon | reverse complement strand
CATAAAGATCATAGTCCGTGGTAATGGTACCGGCGTTATCGTCGATCAAAATCGCCGCGGTTTCGTCCTGGATGTATTTCTGGTTACGATCCGTAGTCTGGAAAGTCAAAATCGCCTCGCCGGTCAGCTTATATGTATCTCCAACAGTGCCTGCCCGCAAATCAGCAATGGTACTGACCTCTGTTGGATCAATAATATCTTCGTATTCTTCAATACTCACATTGTCCAGAATCAGGTGATTACCATCTTCTTCTGTGTTTCTCAATGAAAAGATATATTCGCCGTCATTGGTGGTGTTGAGCGCTTCAATAACCTGGGTGTGTTCTTTCCAGCTATCCGTATCAAGAGTAATGTAATCATTATAAGGCGCATAACCAAAACCAGTATCCCTATCATCAAACAAGCCTGTTCTTATCTCACCTTTTCCTTTTACCCAAAAGGTAATCTTGTAGGAAACACCTGCTTCAACAGGCACTCCGTGTGTGGTAAATCGCTGATGACCAGAGCCCTCATTAACTAATTGTACGGCGTAAGAGCCAGTTTGCGAATCATCGGCGTATTGGATCACGTTACTCTGACTTAAATTTGACCTTTCTCCAAACCAGCATACCGGCAGGTCATTGACCCAATCTTCAAAATCCATGTTACAAAGCTCTGCAGGTGGTGGCTCTGGAAGATCACCCCAGATCTGTTCTGCAAGCTCCGGGTGGTCAATAAACGGATTTCGGTTGCCCTGAATAGCATAAATCGCATCATTGCGCATGATCTCTTTCTGGCTCACCGGATCGTTTTCGTGCCACTCCAGGAGCATTTCCACGTACCACGGCTCAAAACCGGGCCATTTTGTACCATCCAGTATGTTGTTTACCATATCATTTGTGGCCCATTGCCCGATTTCGCTCATATATCTGGTAACCATGTAAAAATATGTACGTGCGAAATCTCCTTTAAAGTCATTGATGGGTTCAAAAGCATAACCACTATATTCATCACCAAAGGAGTTATTCCCTCTTACGTTACCGGCTTCTGAAGTCCAGCTGGGATCGTTTACCTCACCAAAGGGGAAATTGGACCGTTGCATATTCACCCATCTGTCTGCGGGGTAAATGTGGTGAATGTCGGTAAGCATGGTATCCGGTTCATAATCGTCCGGGTTCCACCAGCTTCTTGGCCAGGAGTGCTCACGGTTATATACATGGCCTTCTTCGTCAGGAACGTTTGTATCGACTTGCTGATCTTCAAAAAAGACATATTCATAAGGAGGCTCTTCGCAGCGAATGTCTGAAAAGATATCCCAGACCTTTCCGTTGAATTTTTGGTCGGTATCTTCAAAATGATTCCATATATCATTATAATCAGGCTTTGTATGTCCACGTATGATCTGGTGCAACTGCAGCATCAGGTCTTCCCCTTCACCCGTTGCTGTGGCATAATAACCCGAAGGTATTTGTGAGGCCACGCCTTCCACATGGGTACTCAGGATCTCACTTAACTCATTGGCTTCATGGGTGATATCCACGTCAAAATCTCCCTGGCTTTCGGGGTATGCACGAACGTAAATACGTGTGGACGAGATCGATCCCTGTGCTGAAGGGCTTAAAGTCAAGCTGGATTGATAATCGTCCGTGCAATCCAGGGATATTTTTACCGGACTTTCTGCCGTGATCTCCAGGTCTTCGGTCAGACCGCTGGCTTCTACGTAATAAAACTGGACGTCTGATCCATGGGGAATGTCGTCTGTATCATGAGCGACATATACCTCACGGAAAGAAGGCAGTTCCGTTTTGGAAATCTGAATGTCCTCATCGCCAATGTCGATATCGCCAATGCCCGTAACCAGGATATCGTTGATGTGCCATCTGCCATAGTTGTCTTCATCTGATAAATACTGAAAAGCAATATGGACTGTTTCAGTATAATGAGCCAGGTCAATCTCTTCAGAAAACGTCCACGAGCCAAAGTCCCCTCCGGTATGATCATCAAGCTCCGGATCGAGTGTATCCCAGGTAGCATCCGAAGGATCTCCTTCACCGTCATAATCGGTGGATATCTTTACAAACAGGGCTTCTCCCTCGCGAAAGGCTGCCTGACTGTAAAATGAGAAAGCCGTTCCCTCCACGTCCGCCAGATCAATCTCCGGTGAAATATACCATGAATGCGGGTAAGCAGGGTCGCTTTGATGCTCCGTGATCATCGCATAGGTGATGCCGGCATGATCATCAATCACCCAGGTGTTTGCCCCGTCCAGAAAGTCGTAGACCATCCAGCCTCCGGATAACAAGTCTTCGTCCTCAAAGTCTTTCTCATGGAAAACCGTGCGAATTTGGTAGGTTTCTTCTGCCACCTCGCTTGGATCGAGGCCATCGGCGAAGGCCCTGGCCTTGATGGTTAGGTCTTCGGTAACCTGGATGGGGTCGGTGTAGAGGATGTCGTCTTCGGTTGGATCATTGCCATTTAGTGTGTAATAAATGTCAGCATCCGAAGTGGCGGTGGTGATTTCCACAGTAATGTCATCAAAAAATGTGCC
Organism: Methanomassiliicoccaceae archaeon; assembly: GCA_003550345.1. GTDB lineage: Archaea > Thermoplasmatota > Thermoplasmata > Methanomassiliicoccales > Methanomethylophilaceae > PWHV01. Next base: position 464 of record PUJZ01000086.1, on the reverse strand, counting down.
CCCTGAGGGGTCAAAAGAGGGCGTCGCCACAGAAGTTATTTCACCAAAAGCCACAAACTGTCCAATGTTGATGCGGCCATCATTGGTGTCACCACCTCCGTCGATTTCCAGCTGAAAATCTTCGGCGTCGAAGCTCTGCAGACCATCCGGGAAGGTATAGACATATTCCTGATAGACCTGATAATCATCGAACCAGTCTTTGTTGATGGTGATCAGGGTTTCCCAGTTATCTCCGCCGTCGTAGCTAACTTTCAGGTCACGCTGTTCGCCGCTTCCAAGCATCCAGTCGCGCAGCTGCAGACTGAATCCCAACATGCCGTTTACCTGCGCCGTGTTGTGCAGGGTAAAGACATCGCGGTCTCTAAAGGAATAATCCGAGCCGCCATAGCTTTCGCCCGAAGTGCCCCTAACCGCACTTGTGCTGTGAAAGTACCAGTCCCCTTCGGTATAAGATTTTTCATTGT
>PUJZ01000054.1 GCA_003550345.1 Methanomassiliicoccaceae archaeon | reverse complement strand
ATTTTTCAGTAACCAATGCAGAAGAGTTACAAAAATTAGAACAGTATGATTCTAACAAGATTAGGAAGATTGTAGACAAGTTAGTCGAACTTAACGTAGATTGTTTGTTTTACACAGACACCACTCCAGAATTTGAGACTTATTTAACCGAAAAAAATATTACAGGAATAGTGTGTTATCAAAGAGATAATATAGATAGGATTTGCAAGGCTACCAATGCTATTTCGATTAGCAGTATTGACCGTATAGACAAGTCTCATATTGGAGAAGGAGAAGTTAAATATGTGAAAGCAGACAGCAAAACAGATTCTACAATCTACGTGAAAGGGAATTCAGAAACATTGGTTTTGCACGGGCCAACAAAACAAGTTCTTGATGAGATTGGACGTTCTGTACACGATGTTACCAGCCTATTAAAACACAACCTTGATTGTGTTATTGGAGGAGGAGCAGTTGAGATTGAAGTAGCAAAGGATTTAGAAAAGTTTGCAAACCAGATTGGAGGAAAAGAACAGTTAGCAATCGAAGCATTTGCAGAGAGTTTGGATGCAATTCCTATGATTATAGCAGAGAACTGTGGTTTGGATGCAATAGATATTCTTACTAATTTAAAGACAATTCACGAGAAAGGAGATAAAGACTATGGAGTGGACCCTGTCCAGGGGATTTCAAATGCAAGAGAGAGAGGGATTTATGAACCCGTATTGGTGAAATCTCACGCAATTAATTCAGCAACTAATGTAACTAATTTGATTTTAAAATTGGATAGAATACTCCAAGGAAGCGGCGTAGGAGAATTAGGAGTAGAAAAAGGAGTAGAAAAAGGAGTAGAAAAAGGAGGAAAAAATGAGTGAAGTGAATGTTCACAATAGTTGTGGAGGAGTGGGATTTGTAGGACTACTTACATTAGTTTTTATTTCATTTAAATTAGCAGGGATTGTTGATTGGTCTTGGTTATGGGTTTTAAGTCCTATATGGATTTCATTCCTAATCTGGCTTTTTGTTGCCTCAATATTTTTGCTTGTCATAGGTATTTTGATTGTAAAAGATGCGAACAGAAAAAAATATGGTAGAAAAAATAGTAGCAGTTAGTGGATATTTTGACCCTTTACACGTAGGGCATATAGAATATTTCAAGTTAGCAAAAAAGCTGGCGGAACAGGAAGACTGTAAGATGTTAGTAATTCTAAATAATGATAAACAAGCAAGATTAAAAAAATCAAAAGTATTTATGCCTCAAGAGGAAAGAAGAAGAGTAATCGAATCAATTAGATATGTTGATGATGTCTATGTGAGCATAGACAACGATGAGTCGGTTTGCAAATCTTTGGAAGCATTAAGTCCCAAATTCTTTGCACAAGGAGGAGATAGATTTTCTGGAGAAGTTCCCGAAGCAGAGGTTTGTGAAAGATTAGGAATAAAGATGTTGGATGGTCTGGGAGAGAAAATCCAGAGTTCTTCAAATTTAATTGAGAACTGGGAGAAAAAATGAAAATCTTACTGGTTTACCTGGATGAAGATGAAAAGTTAAAAAAATGTTTAGAGAGTTTAAAGAAATATTCTCCAGAGATTCCAGTTGTTAAGATTAAAGCAGACAGAAGAAAGACGAAGACTTGTGAACAAGTCTATATGAGTTATTTTGAAGAGAACGGAGTTGATGACGATTATATGTTTTGGCATCCAGATATGCAGGCAACCGAAGGATGGTATAAGAAATTAAAAGAGTTTTCTTTATTTGATATAACGGGTGTCAAGTTAGTGTATCCTGATGGAAGAATTCAGTTTTATGGAGGATACCTTAGGAAAGACGGGGCTGGTTTCCATCCACACCAATTTGCATTAGATGTAGGGATTGATACTCCTAATTCTTGTACTTATATAACAGGTCCAGGAATGATTGTAAAAAAAGAAGTTCTTAAAGAAATTAAGTGGGATGAGCAGTTTGAGTATTTTATTGATGTTGATTTTTGTCTACAGGCCAGGGAAAAAGATTACTCTGTTGGGGTTATTCCAGTTAAGTTAGTTCATTCTGAAGGAGAGGATGGATTCAAAAAACTATCCAAAGAAAAAAATAATGAAAGATTAGTTAGTTCTTATAATAAATTTATAGCCAAATGGATGGATTGGCTAAGCACTTTCAAATGAAACCCCTAAACAGATTACCAGACAGATTTAATTATGCAGAGGTTTATTTGACTTTAGATTGTAACCTGGGATGTGGTTATTGTATTAACAAAGAGAGTGGAGTAGAAAAAAGAGAAGAATTAACCTCCCAACAGTGGGCTGAAGCCTTAAACAAAATAGACTTCGGAGATGTCGCTATTACTCTCGGCGGCGGAGAGCCAACACTCCATCCAGGTTTCTTTGATTTAGTGGATAGGTTGGACAACATTGATTTGTTAACTAATCTTCAATTTGATGTAGACGAATTCATAGATAGAGTAGACCCTCAAAAATTCAGCACTTCAGATATCCCATTTTTCCATCCAATTAGAGCATCCTATCATCCAAGTCAAATGGACAAAGATGATACCTTATCAAGAGTTAAAAAATTAAGAGATAATGGATTTAATGTAGGATTGTTTGGAGTAATGCATCCTCATCAAATTAATGATAATATGGAAATGAGTTTCCTATCCCAAAGAGAAGGTATCCCATTCTATACTAAAGACTTTTTAGGAAGAATTGGCACTCAAATGTTTGGTTATTTCAAGTATCCTGAAGGAGTTGATGGTAATCCTAAAGATGCCGAATGTAGGACAAGAGAATTGTTAATTGCTCCAGATGGAGACATCCATAGATGTCATAGAGACCTATACCACAATGAAAATCCTATTGGGAATGTTACTCAAGATTTTAAATTAGAAGGAGGCGGCTTAGACAAGTTCAGACCTTGTAATAATTATGGAAATTGTAATCCTTGTGATGTTAAGGCCAAAACTAATAAATATTTAAATAATGTAGAATGTCAGGTAGAAATAAAATGAAAGATAAAAGATTAAT
>PUJZ01000057.1 GCA_003550345.1 Methanomassiliicoccaceae archaeon | reverse complement strand
CACTGGATGGATGAAAACCAGCAGGTCATCAGCACAAACGCCGCTTTTACCTATACCATGCCCGAACAGGACATCACGCTGACCGCGCTTTTTGCCATCAAAACCTACCAAATCACCACCCAGGCGCAGCCTGAAAGTGGAGGTACCACCACCGGCGACGGTCAATATGAACACGGACAGGAAGTAACCCTTGATGCCACGGCCAATACCGGGTATACCTTCATGCACTGGCAGGAAGACGACCAGGTGGTCACCACGGAAGAAACCCTGGTCTTTACCGCCACCGAAGACCGCGACCTGGTAGCACACTTCCAGCTGAAAACTTACACCATCACCGCCATTGCTAACCCCGAAGATGGCGGCACTACCACCGGAGCAGGAACCTACGACCATGGAGAACAGGTTAGTCTCCAGGCCACTCCTGCTGAAGGCTTCCAGTTTGTGAACTGGACAGAGGATGGCTCTGCGGTATCCAATGATGAAACCTATGCGTTTTCAGCAACTGAAAACCGCGACCTGGTGGCGCACTTCCAGCTTAAATCTTACGCCATCATCGCCACAGGCCAACCGGAAGATGGTGGCACCACCATAGGATCAGGCGCCTATAAGCACGGTGAGCAGGTTACCCTTACCGCCACACCTGCGACCGCTTATGACTTCATCAACTGGACAGAAGATGGAATGGAAGTCTCCGACGAGCCAGCCTACAGTTTTACTGCGACAGAAGATCGTGACCTGGTGGCTTACTTCCAGCTTAAATCCTACACGATCTCTGCCACTGCAAACCCAGAGGATGGTGGTACGATAACAGGGGCAGGAGCCTACGAACATGGGGAACAAGTTACCCTCAGCGCTGCGCCGGCAACAGGCTATACTTTCATCAACTGGACAGAAAATGGTACAGAGATTTCTGATGATCCCTCTTTCAGCTTTACCGCCTCCGAAGACCGTGAGCTAGTGGCGCACTTCCAGCTCAAATCCTACAGTATCGCTGCAATAACAAATCCTGAAGATGGTGGTACCATCACAGGAGCTGGGACTTACAAACACGGTGAACAAGCCACCCTCACTGCTGAACCAGCAACAGGCTATACCTTTGTGAACTGGACAGAAAACGGTACGGAGGTCTCCGATGAGCAATCCTATAGTTTTACCGCCACCGAAGACCGCAACCTGATGGCACACTTCCAGCTCAAATCCTATGCTATCTCAGCCACTGCAAATCCAGAGGATGGTGGCACGACCACAGGGGCAGGCACCTACGAACACGGGGAACAAGTCACCCTCAGCGCTGCATCAGCAACCGGTTATACTTTCATTAACTGGACAGAAAACGGTACGGAGGTCTCCGATGAAACCTCCTTCAGCTTTACCGCATCCGAAGACCGCGACCTGTTGGCGCATTTTGGTCTTATTGATTATACCCTGACAGTGAATGTAGAACCCCTTGATGGCGGTACGGTTTCAATCAGCCCCGATCAGGAGTATTATCATGCTGGCGACCAGGTGACAATAACTGCAACAGCAGCGGAGGGATACTCGTTAAACAGTTGGCTGGAAGGTGATGACAGCATTGGGCAGGATACCATTCTGGAATTCACCATGCCCGCTGCAGATGTCACACTAACCGCCCTGTTTTCCATCAATACCTACCAAATCACTGCAGAAGCTGATCCCACTAATGGTGGTACCATAAGCGGAGATGGAGAATACACACACGATCATCCGGTTACTTTGCTGGCCATGCCTGCTGAAGGCTATAGCTTTCTGCACTGGCTTGAAGAAGAAGACACGGTTGCCTTCCACCAGGTATACTATTTCACTGCAAAGAAGGACCGCCACCTTGTCGCAGCATTTGAAATCAACACCTACCAAATTAATGCAACGGTAAACCCAGCCGGTGCAGGCAGCGTTGCAGGACAAGGCACCTACGAACATGGCCAGGAAGCCATATTATCAACCACACCGGATGAGGGGTATGTGTTTGAAAGCTGGACAGAAAACGGCACGGCAGTCTCCAATGAAGAAAACTACACATTTACCGTGGATAGAAACAGGAACCTGGTGGCCAATTTCCAGCAAACGGCTTTTGCAGTCACTTTCCATGCAGATCTCAGCAACGCCATACATCATGGATTGTTGTCGGGTTTTGATCCGGACATTCATCACATCTATATCAGTGGGGATATGAATGACTGGGTATTGCCTGGAGCCGGAGAAACTGATCAACAGATGGAAAAAATCAGCAATGATCCACTCGTCTATGCCATTACTTTTACTCTTGAAGAAGGCACATATAACTATAAATACTTCTCAGATCTGTTGGGCGACGGATGGGATGGTGCTGAATGGGAAGGTGAGCCAGAAAGGGAATTGCATGTAACGGGGCAAACAACGGTCAATGACCTGTTTGGTCCCGACGATCTGAGCAGTTCAGCTCCTGAGGCTTCTGCCACCAAGGTGTATCCCAACCCGGCCAGAAATCAGTTGCATGTGGATTCAAAAGCAGAGATTAAACGCTTGCTGTTGCTGGCACTTTCCGGTCAGCAGATCTACGAAGCAATGCCCGGCAGTCAAACGCACACCCTGAAGGTGCAGGATCTTCGTCCCGGATTGTACCTGGTTCGTATTCACACCCCTCAAGGCGTAGAGACGCACAAAATTCAGGTTAGCCCATAGGCTGACTCTCTTAAAAAACTCCACAATAAAAATAGCATGCAGACCATTGAATTGCTCAATGCCTGCATGCTTTGTTATTGCGGATCAATCAGAATATACCCCTGGGTTAGTTCAGGTGCTTCTGTACCACCTCAACCACTTCCGGAAGGTCCATGCCCAGATCTTTCAGGTGTTCGATCGTTGGCACGCCGTCCATCGTCCAGCCGCGACGCTTGTATACCGCATCGACTAGCTTTTCGTAACGGTCTTCGCGGTATTTCCGAAGGGCGGCCATTTTTTCCTCTACAGACTTGCCTTCCGGATCGAAGCCCGCTTCTTCCTTGAGCTGCTTGTCGTAGCGGTCTGCACGGCTTT
>PUJZ01000084.1 GCA_003550345.1 Methanomassiliicoccaceae archaeon | reverse complement strand
GCGCGTTGTAGAGTGGGAGGCGTTTCGGTGAGTGGTTCCACCCGCCAGCACGCTTCTGCGAGCGGAAGACGACGCCAGCCTCTTTGAGCTTGTTCGAGATGTCGCGCACTTGGCTCTTGGTCCGAGCCAGGAACATCAACGACCCCTCGGAGCCGTACTTGTCGACCACGTCCTTCGGCGTGCCTTTGGCGGCGGTTACCTTCCCCCCGTCCCGGTTTGGTTCGATGTCCGGTGGGGTGTGGTCAATCACACCGCGTGCATACTCCCAGACGTTGGATGGGACTCGGTAGGTTCGGTCGAGCAGTATCTCAGGAAGGTCGAGTTGGCGGTAAAACTCCGGCGAAGCCCCTTTGTACGAGTAGATAGCCTGGAGAGGGTCTGCGCCGACAATGACGGTGTCTTTGCGCTTCATCCAACCGTTGACAATCGAGGCCATGATGGGGGTGAAGTCGTGGTACTCGTCCACGATCAGGATGTCACCCGGCGCAGCGAGATTCTGTACGTCGACCTTGCGGAGCATGTCCTCGAAGTCCTGTAGCTGTGCGCCGTCAGTGCCGCCGTCCTCCTTGTAGTCTGTCCACGCCTTGTCAAACTCATTGAAGCTGGGGCATTTCGGCCACTCGTCTTTGATCTCCATGTAACCGGGGAATCGAGGGAACGAAAACTGCTTGTTCTCGATACACCACGAGTACGCGTCGAAGACGAGCGACCCCACCTTCGCTGAGTAGTCCGTCTCGGTGTCGAGATCGGCTCGGCGACCGTCATACTGTACTTTGTACTCGTCCCAGAGGAAATGTCGCCTGTGCTTATTCTCGACCGTCTGAGCGTCAATGGTGATTCGGTTGCAGACAGCGTGGAGTGTTCCGAAGCTCCGGGTCTCGTGCGCCCAGGGTTCCTCGATCTGCTCGTCGGTCACGTAGCCGCGGTCTCTGAGGCGTCGTAGAAACTCCTCAGCCATCTCAGTCCGGTAGGTAACGAACGTAATGTCACTAAGCTCCACACCGCTGTCGAGCAGGCGCGTGATCCGTTCGAGCAGTTGTGTGGTCTTCCCTGTGACCGGCGGGCCGTTGAGCTTCAACGACGCTTCTGGTGGGTACTGTTCGCCACCTTTGACAGCCACGCGCTCTGGGTGCTGGTCAGTAGTCGCGCTCTGACTCATTGGTCGCCCCCCTGATACACCTCTACTGTGACAATCGTGTCGTTATGCCAACCACCATGCGGGACGAGGAGGATTTCGTCTATCTTGAAACCCTTTGTCTTCCCGATACCCCCACTATTCCAACCACAGGATATGACAACCGTACCGGGAGAACAGACACGTTCAATCTCCTCCTTAGCAACCGACCAGAAGGTGGACTGTGTGGTCTCCATTGTCACCTCAAGACCAACGGAGTCGTACACCTCCTTTATCTGCCGAGGGGAGTACGGTGGGTCGAACAACACACCACCATCCACCTCACCCTCGCCAAACCTTCCGAGGAAGTCTACCGCATCCTCTGTGTAGTCCGTCTCTATCTCAGGGTTTAGATCGTTGGTCACGTCTGCTATATCAGCCCCCCCGGCATACGGGTCGATCCACAGACCGTCAGATTGGTCGACAACCCTATCAACAAGATCCCCGATTGGGGCGATGTCGAACGTATCTGAGTTCGGCATTGACCACACTCTATCGAAAGTTATACCATCCTCCTTCTGGGGGTCCTGCCAACGGTCGAGCGTGTTTTGTGATGACATTATAGTTCCTCAACCTCCTCGTCTTCGGCTTCCTCTGGCCCATCGGGCGATTCGACTGGGTCTGGGACGCGGTAGCCTTCTTCTTCGATCTTCTCAACGTCGAACGGCCACATCCGGTACCGCTCGTAGTCGACCGTCTTTCGTTTCGTATCGCCAGCCATGATCGGGTCCAGAAACTCCCTGGCCTCTCTGAGGCTTATCTCCATCTCACCGAACCAGTCCTCGACTGTCTCCGAGAGGACGAACAACACACCGTCGTCGCCGTATCCGCACTGGATGTGGGGTGTTTTCGGAATCTCCGACCACGAGGAGGCGATGTCCTGCTTCTGTATCGTCTCCATTACGATCTCGCGGGCTCTACCCTCCTTCGACAGCGGGTCGACCTCGGTGACGCCAACCTCTGACATCCAGCCGTTGATGTAGTCGATCCACTCGTCCTCGTCCAGGTTGGGTGCGAAATTGAACTTGGCCGCGTACTTCTCACAGAACGTCCGAGCCGCGCCCCAGCCGGTGATTTCATCGAGGTTGATCTCTGTACCGTCTGGGTAGATTAACGTCCACTCGACCTCTGCGCCCGTCGTCTTCTGTAATCTGACAGGCTCCATCCACCCCTGCTGCTGTTCGTACTGGTACTTCTCGCGGATTAGGTTGCGGAGGGTGCGCTTCTGGTACGGCGTCTGGGAGTTGATCTCCTCGACAACCCGGTCTGCCCGGATCGAGTTAGGCTCGACAGTTGAGAGAATCCGGTGGACGGTATCCTCGGAGTCGCCCTTCTGCTCGATTATCTGCTGGACGCCAGACTTGGTGGTTAGATCATCGAACGACCCACCGTTGACGAAAAAGTCGTTGGGGTCGTCGCCATCCGGCACGAACGAGATGTCCGTCTGAATCCCCGAACGCATTAGCTCGATTGCGAGGTCGGTTGCCTTCTTCACACCCGCGTCGTCAGAGTCGAAACACACGACTGTCTTGGCGGCCTCTGAGGCTCGCTCTACGAGTTGTTCCATCTGGTGAGGGGAAGGGTTCGTTGCGACGGCGGAAATCGCTGTGACGCCGCCAGCAGCCGCCAGAGAGATGGCGTCTTGGATACCCTCTGCCACCCAGATGTTGTTGTTCTGCGTTCCTTGCGGTGGGTGGGCCACGTAGATGGGCTGTGGAAGAACGCACGACTGCGAGTGCGGCTTCATGTACTTGGCGTCAATCGGACTCTCCGAGGTTGCGCGTGCTATCCAGTAGCTCGGCAGACCACCTTCGAGGTAGGGGTACACAATACGCTCGCGGACGTGAAGGGACTCGTTATCCCGGTGGAGTCCGATGTCCT
>PUJZ01000087.1 GCA_003550345.1 Methanomassiliicoccaceae archaeon | reverse complement strand
GGCAAAGGCCCGCGCGATGGATATAACCGAGCATCGCTCCGCCGCTTCAATCCTCGTCGCCCTCCAGGAGGTCCTCGGCATCCAGGTACATCGATTCCAGCCTCTCCCTGGTGCTGCTGTCGGGGCTCCACATCCGGCGGTCGATGGCCTCCAGGAGCTTTCCCGACATGTGGCGGAGCGCGTGAGGGCTGTTCTCCTCTATCCATTCCCTGCTGTCGTCATCGAAGAGGAACTGTTGGGCCAGCGACTGGTACATCCATGGCTCGATTATGTCCGCGGCGGCGTCCCAGGCGAAGGTGTAGTCTATCGCTGCCGAGAGCTCCTGGGCCCCGCGGTACCCATGCCGCTTGAGCCCCTCGAGCCATTTGGGGTTGAGCATGCGGCTGCGGAATATGAACCGGGCCTCCTCCGCGGCCGTCCTCAGCTTGGTGGCCTCGGGGTCCGAGCTGTCCCCCACGAACGACTGCGGGGGGCCGCCCTTGATGGAGCGTACCGCGGCTATCATCCCGCCGTGATAGATGTAATCGTCATCATTGTCCAGCATGTCCAGCTCGCGGGAGCTGTGGTTCTTTACGGTGGCGTCCACCTGCGCCAGCCTGCTCCGCAGCACGTCCTTGGCCTCGGCTCCGTCCCTGCCGCCGCCGTAGGCGTAGCCGCCCCAGGAGACGAAGGCCTCGGCGATGTCGTCCACATCCTCCCAGGAGGACGATTCGATGAGCTCGCTCACCCCCCCGCCATAGGTGCCAGGCGGGCATCCGAACACCCTTATCAGCGCCCGGGACCTGGCCTCGTTCTCCCCCAGGCCCTCCTTCATCGAGCGGACGATGTCGTCCTGCAGATGCTTGCGGAGGTAGTTCTCCTCCGGGGACTCGTCCAAGGAGGAGATGGTCTCCACGCCCCGGTCGATGAGCTCGATGAGATTGGGGAAGGCGTCGCGGAACAGGCCGCTGATACGCAGCGTTATGTCGATGCGCGGCCTTCCCAGCTCCTCGACGGGAATGACCTCGACGTCGACGACGCGCCCGCCTTCGTCCGCCCATACCGGCCTCAGCCCCAGGAGCCATAGGATGTAGGCCAGGTCGTCTCCGCCGGTCTTCATGGTGTCTGTGGCGAAGACCACCATTCCGATGCTCTCCGGATAGCGCCCGTTCTCGGCTATGTACCGGCGCACCATGTCCTCGGCCATGCCCCTCCCTGTACTCCAAGCCGCGGGAGTGGGTATGGAGCGGGGGTCCAAGGAGTAGAAGTTCCTGCCGCTGGGAAGCAGATGGGCGTTGCCCCGGGAAGGCACCCCGCTGGGGGCGGGGGGGACGTATCCTCCGTCGAGCGCCCGGAGCAGGTTGCCCATCTCATCGCGGGCCCCCATGATGCTGGGCAGCAGCGCCGAGCAGATGAAGCCCACCGCTTCCCGCATGTCATCCGAGTCCAACCCCTCCTCCTTGAGCATCTCCAGGGCGGGACCGGCCGCGTACCCCCGGGACCCCAGCTCGCGCACCAGCTCCCCGCACCTCCGGTCCGCCTCCTCCAGGAGCGCTCCGTTGAGCTCTCCGAGGCTCTCGTTGAAGGCCGAGGGGCTGCGCGAGGCCTCCCTGAGGTCGAAGCCCATGCAGGCGGCCAGCGAGTCCCTGAGCGACGGGACCTCCCCGTTGCGGAGGCGGGTGAGCGCCAGCACGGTCTCTTCCAGCCTCTCCCCCTCAGGGGGGCTGCCGAACACATGCAGCCCGTCCTTGATCAGAGAGTCCCGCAGCTCGCTGAGGTAATCGTAGAGGCGGGGGAGCCTGGCCTCCAGCTCCTTGACGGGCGCGTCAGGGGGGAGCCCCAGTTCGCTGAGCAGCTCGCTCTCGCGTGCCCGATCGGCTATCCTTTCCAGCGCAGCCTCGTCCCTGGACCCGCCCCTTACGGTGTGGAAATAGGACTGGAGCTCGTTCTCCAAGCGCTCGAGGTTCTCATACCCTCCCGCCCTGGCCATCGCGGGAGGCATGTGGTCCACTATCACCGCACGCGAACGCCTCTTAGCCTGCATGCCCTCCCCGGGGTTGCTCATCAGGTAGGGGTAGATGTTCACCATGTCCCCCAGCACCAGGTCCGGATAGCACTCCTCGCTGAGCGCCAGTGACTTGCCGGGCAGCCATTCCAGGGTGCCGTGGGTGCCCATGTGCACCACCGCGTGCGCCTTGAACACATCCCTGATCCAGCGGTAGTAGGAGAGATAGCTGTGCGGGATGACCACGTGCTCGCTGTGGTAGAGCTCGTCGGACATCTCCAGCGATCCCCGCGACGGCTGCACGGCGAGGAAGACGTTCCCGTTGATCACCCCCGGTACGAGCAGCTCCCCGTCGATGCTGAGCTGCTCGCCCGGAGGCTCACCCCAATCGCGCAGCATCTCATCCCGGCACCGTTGCGGCGCCGCCTGGAGCCATTCATGGTAATCAGCGGCGCTCACCGAGCCGGCCGCCCTCTCCCTCATCTCCCGGGCGGAGAGCCAATCCTCATCGTTGGCGAGGCCGGCGAGCATCTCCGCGATGAGCTCCCCTCCATCCTCGGGGACGCGGTCCAGGGTGTAGCCCCTCTCGCTCAGGGCACGCAGCAACGCCGCCACGCTCTGGGGCGTGTCCAGGCCGAACGCGCCTCCGAGGCTGTCCCGGCGCGGAGGATTCTGGTAGAGTACCACCGCCACCCTCCTCTCGCCCACTGGAACGTGGCGAAGGGAGGCCATCCTCTTGGCGGCCTTGGCCATGGCCATGGCGCGCTCCTCGATGGACCTCAGCTCCTTCCCTCTTCCCGGCTCGTGCTCCATGGCGCCGATGGGGGAGCCGATGACCTGGCCGTCGTACTCCGGCCAGATGACGTTCCCCGACATCTCGAACGGGCCTATCCCCTGCTGGCTCAATCTCCATTCCTCTATGGTCGAGTAGGTGAAGCCGGCCTGGATGACCGGGACGCCCAGCTCGGCGAAGAAATTCTCCTCCCCCGCCTCCGACCCCTCGCCGGGGTCGGAGAGCCGGAGCTGCGAGAAGCCCATCGTGAGCACGACCACGTCGACCCTGGGGCCTTCATCCCCGATGAAGTAGCGACGGACAGCCCCCTTCGCCCCCAGCGAGCCGGTCAGCTCGTCAGGCGAGGCCAGGTAGAAGACCGGTATCACGTTCAGGCCCTGGCCCTCCAATGACTCTATCATGCAGTCCACCGCCTGGAGGCTTCCGCTGAGCCAGTGCCCCTGGTAGAACATCAGGCCGGCGGTGGGCCTGCCCGGCACGAGGCTTTCCAGATAATCCTCGAGGGCGACGTCGGAAGGGTGGCGGGGATGGTATATCCCCTCCGTCCGGGGGATGGCCGGCGCAGGGACCTCCCGGTCCCAGGAGCACAGGTTGCGCCCGGCCCAGAGGAGCAAGGCCTTCTCGTTCTCCTCCCCTCCGAGCTTGACGCACTTCAACAGCAGGCGGAAATCCTCCTCGGGGAAACGGAAACGGTGGCGATGGTCAACCATCTCTTCAGGGACCTCGCTCTGCAGGAACACCTGTACCATCTCCGGGACGGCGTCGATGAACCGGTCGAACTTCCTGAAGTACGGGGCGCCCCCATGGAGGCGCAGCAGCAGCAGGTCGGCCTCCGCCGCGGACCTCACCGCCTTCTGGAAGGACCGTTCGTCCCGGTCCATCTCCTCGGAGGAGAACTCCTCGAGCTCCAGCGGCAGGCCCTCCGATATGAGTGCGGAAGCAGCTCTGGACAAGGCCTCGCCTCCGCCGCCCCCCGAGCATATGTTCACGACCCTGAGTCGCTTACCGTCTCCGTGCGCCATTTGAATGCTCACCTGACCAACGTCGCGCGGCCACGGCTCAACCGTGGACCGTCATTCTTATGGAGTGCGCCAAACGGTCGGCGTTCAGCTCCTCGAGGCGGAAATATGCCCCTCCCAGCGCCCTGGCCAAACGCTGCGCCCTGTCGATCCGCGGGTAGCCGGAGCCAGTGTCGACGACAACGAACCGAATGGGCAGCGCCGAGACCTTCGCCGCCACCTCCATGGCGTCCGCGAATGCGTCGCCTCCGTCCAGGGGGACGTTCGCCTTCCCGTCCGATACTATGACCATCACCATGTCGCCCCCGTCGCCGATACGGTCCGAGCTGAGAAGCTGGGCGGCCTTGGAGAGTCCCAGGGCCAGAGGGGTCCTCCCTCCGGTAGGCATCTCCCGCAGGCGGTTGTAGGCGAGGTCCACGCTCTTGGTGGGGGGCAGCAGAAGCTCCGCCGAACCCTTCCTGAATGCCATCAGGCCCACCGAGTCCCTCTTCTGATAGGCGTCCTTCAGCAATGAGAGGATGGCCCCTTTGACGGTCACCATGCGGCGCCTGGCCCCCATGGAGCCGCTGGCGTCGACCAGGAACATGATGGTGGTGCTGTTCTTGCTCATCCTCACCTTCTCCCGGAAGTCGGAGGCCTCCAGCACAATGGCCACGTCCTGGCGGCGCCGCTGCACCTGATAGGGGGCGGCGGCGCGGAGGGTGGGCACGAGGGCGATGTCGCTGACCTCGCCGCGGGGTATGCGGAAGGAGGTGCAGCGGCCAGGGAGTTCCGACCGGACAGATGAGCCCCTCTTGCCCCGCCTCTTGCCCATGTCCATGCGCCTGTCCGCCGGCTTAAGGTAATCGATGACAACGAACGGGTCGCCGATGGAGAAAACGTCCTCGCGCTCACTCTCGGGCCGTTCTCCAAGGTCCTTCTGTGGCGGCTCCCACACATCCCCTCCTTCGTCCTCCTCATCAGAGGGGTCCGGGGACGGCTCCTCCGTCCGCGGCGTTCCTCCGGGATCCTCCTCGCGGTCCCGGCGCCGATGCTGCAGGCACATGGACGCCGCCTCCTGCAGGTCGTCCAGGCAGACCTGGTCGCGGCCGTCGAGGGCCGCAAGCGCCTTCGCAGTGCGGACCACGGCCATGTCGCCGCGGTGCCCTTGGACGCCCATCTCCATCGTGAGCAGGGAGACGGTCTCGTAGAAGGCCTCGGGGAATATGACGCAAGGAAGCCTGTCTTTGGCATCCTCCAGCTCCTCCATGAGGCCGAGCGTCTCATCGGAATGGCTGGTCAGCAGGTCGTCAGGGCTGCTCTCGTGCAGAAGACGGCGCCTGAGGACCTCTATCCGCCGGTCGCGGTCGGTTATGCTGTCCATGGAGACGCAGATGTCGAAACGGTCGAGCAGGTGCGAGGACATCGCGCCCTCGGCGGGGTCCATGGTGCCCACGAGGCCGAAGTCGCATTCATGCGTTCCCGATACGCCCTCGCGCTCCACGCGGTTCTCTCCCCCCTCCATCACATCCAGCACGCGCTGGACTATATGGTCCTCGAAGAGGTTGATCTCATCCAGATAGAGGAGGCCCCCGTCCACCTCCTTCAATATCCCCGCCTGGTAGCGTTTCACCCCATGCTTTATGGCATGGTCCACATCTATGCCCCCCACCAGGCGGTCCTCGCTGACGTTCAATGGCAGGTTGTGTATGCGCAGCCCCGGCATGACAGACCGCAGCGAGCGGACCACCGTCGACTTCGCGGTTCCGGCCGACCCGGTTATCAGCACCCCCCTGATCTCCTTCGAGATGGCGGCGCAGAGCAAGGCCTTCTTGACCTGGTCCTGACCTACCACCGCTGTGAATGGGTACGTTCCCCTCAGGAGCTGAACCGTTGCTGCAACCATTCGTCCAGACCTCTTATGTCCAATTTCGATTCCTCAAAGGGCTGCCTCCGCATGCGGTGGGGGAGCGCCATGCGCGCGACCTTCAGCACATCATCGGTGTCCGCACCGTCCCGGCCATCCAGGGCCGCCCAGGCCATGGCGGCCTTCACCAGGGTCAGGTCGGCCCGGTGACCGTCCACGCCAAGATGCAGGGAGATCTCCACCGCGGCCTCCAGTATCTCGGAGCTCACCTCCATGCTCCGCATCTTCGACCTGGCCTCTCCCAGCCTGCTCCTCATGGCCTCCTGGTCATCCCTGAACTGGTCCAGGAACTCTTCGGGCGATGTCTCGAAGCTTATCCGCCTCTTGACCACGTCCACCCGGTTCACCGGGTCCCTCTCCCCATGGACGTCCACCACCAGGCCGAAACGGTCCAGCAGCTGCGGCCGCAGGTCGCCCTCCTCCGGGTTCATGGTGCCGATGAGTATGAAATTGGCCGGATGGGAGAAGGATACGCCCTCCCTCTCCACGAAATTCATCCCCATCGCGGCCGCGTCCAGCAGGAGGTCGACGAGGTGGTCGTCGAGGAGGTTGACCTCGTCCACATAGAGTATGTTGCCGTTGGCCTCGGCGAGTATGCCCGGCTCGAAACGCTTCCCGCCGGTGCTGATGGCGTGGCTTATGTCCAGGGTCCCGGCGACACGGTCCTCGGTGGCGCAGAGCGGCAGCTCCACCACCCTCATCGCGACGGTCTCCTTCTCGAGAACGACTCCCTCGGAGAGCGCCTCCCGGCACTCCGAGCACAAGCGGTCGTTGTCGTTCCAAGCGCATTGGAATTTGCAACCCCTCACCACATCACGGGCGGGGAGCAGCTCGGCCAGCGCCCTCACCGCCGTGGATTTGGCGGTACCCTTCTCGCCGCGGATGAGCACCCCCCCGATAGAAGGGTTAACCACGTTAAGGAGGAGCACCTCCTTCATGTCCTCCTGGCCCACGATAGCTGTGAACGGGTAGACAGGCCTCTTGCTCAATCGGCCACCCCACAGCAAATCAGTTCGGGGCATCCAGGTGCCGCTGGGCTGTTGCTCCAGGCTCCGCCGCGCGACGGCGCGCTCGAAGCGTCCCAGGGGGATCGCCGCGAAATCATCAAGAACCGGCCGGTGTTGGCCACTCCTGCCATCATCAGAACGAAAACCAGCTGAAGACAATAAATAAAGCTATGTAGGATTGATTTATAATCAGATATCAATAATTCATGTTTACAACCCTTTTGGTGAAAAAATGCCCAAAGGGGGGGAACCTGTAACAATTGACAAAAAACAGAAGAAAACTTTATAATCTATGATGGGTACGCAATTTTGGATTTTGCTGTTTTAGAACCATATTATTGGTTAATTATCATGTACAGCATCAGAGTATAAAAAGGGATTAACAATTCTAACTGTAATAAATCTAGATTATAATGGATATATAATCCATCCATTACCCGTTCTATGACCTGCCCTCGCCCGAGCGGGCCCTCCGCCGTTCAGGCTGATGCCGCACCCCTCAACGGGTCGGAGGGGTCATTTTAAATATAGGGAGCAATCGATAAATTGAACGGTGAAATGGTATGAAATCTATGATTGAAAGGGTCAAATCAATACTTGGCCTCGGCAAGGGGGATGTGGACCCCGTTGCCCTAAGGCCCGAGTCCTCACCCACTCCCAAGAAGGAAGGCGAAGACAAATGGATGGAGGTCCAGCGCCTATTGGTCGCAATGCCCGATGAGGAGAGGGAAGCGCTCATGGCCGAGAACAGGTCGGATTGCATATGCCCGACCTGCCCCTCGTACGGCGAACCCTCCGCGGAGAAGAGCGAGGCGCTCTTCTGCTGCGAGGGCAAGAGCCAGTCCATCGGTGTGGTTGTGGACTGCCTCTGCTCGGGCTGCGAGGTCGCCGAGAGGATGGGCATGGAGCACTCCCGGTACTGCATGAGCGGCAACGAGCGGGAGCAGCGCGGACTCTGACCCTCCACCGTGAAGGCTTTAGATTCATTGGCGCATGACTGTAATCATGTGCGAAGGCCCTTGTTGCCGCGTCCCGCCATCGGAGATGGTGCTGGACAGGGATGACTGCGTTCTGCTCGTCATCGACATGCAGGAGAGGCTGATGGCGGCCATGGACAGGAATGAGGAGGCGACGGCCGCCGCCGGCAGGCTGATCGAGGGGTGCGCCGTCCTCCAGGTCCCGACGATTGTCACCGAGCAGTACCCCAAAGGGCTAGGCCCCACCGTCCCGGCCTTGACCGCCATACTGGCCCCGGAGCGCTTCGAGAAGGTCAGTTTCGACTGCTGCGGAGAGGAAGGGTTCCTCGATGCCTTGGCGGCGACGGGCAGGCGTCAGGTGCTCATCTGCGGTGCGGAGGCCCACATATGCGTGCTTCAGACCTGCATGGGGCTGTTGGGCGCAGGCTACAACGTCCATATAGCGAGCGACGCCGTCTGCTCCCGCAGCGAGGAGGACCGCGGCAGCGCCCTGGGGTCGATGAGGCAGGCGGGGGCCGTCGTCAGCAGCACGGAGACGGCGCTCTTCCAGATGCTGAAGGCGGCTGGCAGCGACGAGTTCAAACGAATATCCAGGATTGTCAAGTAACCCTGACCCGTACGGCAAAAAAAATAAGGGCGTCATCTCATTAGCGTTGAAGGCTTCGGGCAGGTGGTACCGCTGGAGAAATGGACATCGAAACAGGCATTCATCCTCGCCACGGTGGGCTCCGCGGTGGGCATAGCCAACATCTGGAGGTTCTCAGCCGTCGCCGGGGAGAGCGGCGGGGGGATATTCCTGCTCATATTCATGCTCTCGGTGCTGTTCCTCGCCCTGCCCCTGATGATGCTGGAGATGGCCGTCGGCCGCCATCTGGAGAGCGATGTTGTCTCCGCCTTCCATGACCTCAAGAAGCGCTTCCTGCCTTTCGGCATCGCCATCGGGGTGGTGCTGGTGGTGCTCACCGGCGTCTACCTGGTGATAACCGGATGGACGCTCGCATTCCTCACCATATCCGTTACCCCGCTGGACACGGACTTCGCCGGCTTCACCGGCACATACTACCCGTTGCTCTTCTTCCTGGTATCGTTGGCGATAACCACCCTGATAGTCGCCAAGGGGGTGGTGGCCGGGATCGAGAGGGTGGTCACCAAGCTCGTCCCCCTGTCCTTCGTAATATTGGGGATACTGTTCGCCTACTCGGTGACAACCGATGGATTCGTGGACAGCCTCGTATACCTTTTCACCCCCGACATGAGCAGGATCAACGATACCAGCGTATGGGTGGCCGCCATGGGCCAGGCGTTCTTCTCCCTGGCGGTGGGCTACGGCCTCATACTCACATATTCCAGCTACATGCCCCACGACGCCGACATCCCCCGCTCGGCCGCCATTATAACCATCGCCGACGTGGGGGTGGCCGTCCTGGCGGGGACGATAATATTCTCGGTGGTGTTCGCCCAGGGCCTCGATCCCGCCTCGGGCGCCGAGCTGGCGTTCACCACCCTGCCCATAGCGTTCGATAACATACCGACGATCGGTGGCCTGTTGGCGATACTGTTCTTCGCCCTGCTCTTCACCACCGCCATAACCTCCTCGGTCTCCATGATGGAGGTGCCGGTGGCCGCGATAATCAACAACACCAGGATAGTGAGGAGGAAGGCCGCCTACATCATCGCGTTCTTCCTGCTGATCATCGGCGGCCTCGCCGCGCTCAGCTACACCGGGATGGACCTGCGCATCGGCGGGGAGAGGGTACTCGACTCGATAGACTATCTCTTCGGCACCATAGGCATCCCCATAGCGGCGCTCATCACCGCCTCGGTCTTCGCCTGGTACATTGACGACCGTCAGATAATCGTGGAGATGCATCCCTTCTGGGGGCATGTGGTGGTGCCGTTGGTCAAGTACCTGGTGCCGCCTGTGCTGCTGATAGTCATCGCGGCCCAGTTCCTGCCTCTATGAGCGAAGGGCCTCCGCCTCAGTGGCAAGTTATATCATCTCTGAGGTTCAAATCAACCATCCATGTCCGATGAGGGCGATGCGCTCGCTGACCCCGGCAAGGAGGCCCTGCGCCAGAGCCTGCAGGATGCGGTGGACTCCTTCGAGGCCAACAGGAGGGCCAATGTGGCCATACTCTATCATCCATTCAATCCTGTCTCGGTGATGGAGAAGGACTTCCACAGCTCCAAGGGCCTGAGCGCATCCCGGACCGCGATCGACCCCGCCGAGCAGGACCCCTGGGAGGGGCTGCAGGGCAGCATAGCGATACTGGAGGGCTGCCATCTGCTATACCGCATGCGGATAGGCGGGTTCGACCGGATCCTCGATGCCTTGGAGCGCATGAGGGAGGACGAGGGCAGGCTTTTCATAACCACCTGGAACATCCACGCCTGGAACTACCTGGACAACGCCATCGGGATAAGCGCCCACTTCCCCATGCAGATACAGATGCCCGACCACTCCTTCAAGGAGATGAAAGAGCGGATAATGGCCAAGTACGAGGAGGGGGAGATCGAGTTCAAGGATGACGAGCTCCCCCGGCAACGAAGGCTGCTGGAGTGGGAGGTCAAGAGGATAAGGCTGCTGGGCAAGGACCGGGATCTCAAATGCCCCCGCATCGAGGGGAGGGCGCTGCGCAAGGAGCTGCTGCGCAAGAAGGTCTACCTCAGCCCCGAGGACAAGGTCTTCGAGCAGATCCATCACCTCTCCGGGGGGAACATCGGCGTCGCCCGCGAGATATGGATGAGGAGCCTGCATTATCCAACGATAAGGCCGTCAGATGTGATGGACGCCTGCAAGAAGTTCAGCATGAGCAGGGAGGAGGCCTTCCTGGCCGCCCAGGTGCTCCGCAAGGAGAGGATGGGCATCACGCAGCTTGAGGAGGAGATCGGCGACCAGGTACCGGTGGGCGGGATCGTCGCCGCCCTCCGGCAGAAGGAGATAGTGAGGGCCGACGGGGGGACGCTGCGGATACGGGCGGAGAACCTGAAGTTCACCATCGAGGCCCTGGCCAAGCACGGGATGGCGTGACCATGGTTGAGGACGCGTTTCTGGACCTGTTATCCTCTCTGAGGCTGGACGCCGAGAACCTTCTCTACGTGGCGGTGATAATCGTCGCGGCGCTGTTGGCGGTGAGGGCCCTGCACTTCATAATGCAGGCGCTGGCATCGCGTTACGCCGCCCATGGGAACAAGATACGGATGCTGTTCCCCCTCCTCAAGCTGCTCATCTACGCCGCCCTGGTGTTCGTGGTGGTCACCACCCTCTTCGAGCTCGGCTCGGCCGAGGTGCTGCTGGCGAGCGGCCTCTTCGGCGCCGCCCTCGGCCTGGGCCTAAAGGACGTCTTCGCCGACATGGTCACCGGCATCGTCATGGTCTTCGAGAAGCCCTACCACATCGGCGACATGGTGAGCGTGGAGGGCCATTACGGCGAGGTCAAGGACATGGGCTTCCGCGCCACCCGCATCCTCACCCCCGACGACGACCTGGTGTCGGTCCCCAACATACTGATGTTCAACCGGCCGGTGGCCAGCGCCAACTACGGCAGCCCCCACATGATGGTGACGGTCGACATCTACACCGATTTCGGCTGCGACCGCAAGGAGGTGATGAGGGTGCTGCGGGAGGCGGCGGTCACCTCGCGCTACTCCAACATAAGGCCAGGGTACCCGGTCCTGGTGCTGGTGAAGGACTCGCCCTTCTACGTCCGCTTCCGCGTCCGCTCCTACGTCTGGAACCTCGCCGACGAGTTCGCCTACGAGACGGATCTGACGGTGCGGGCCTGGAGGGAGCTCGCGAGGATGGGGGTCGAGCCTCCGCGGATGGGATGGGCCCATGGGCTGGAGGGCAACGCCTGAGCGCTCATGCCCGCCCCTGGCGCAGGAAGCTCCTCAGTCCGTCGAGGTAATGCTCCGGCCTCAGAATGTGTCCCGCCCCGGGGACCCTCAGCATCTCCGCCCGAGGGATGGCGTCCGCCAGCTCCTCGCCGAAGCGGACCGGCACCATGATGTCGTCCTCGCCGTGGATGACGAGGCAGGGGGCGCCGATGGAGGACGCCCGCCCGTTGGCATCGTAATCGTCCAGGGCCTGCAGCTGCCTCTCCATCCCTTCGACGTCGTAGGCCTGCCGGCCGTTGCCGTTGCGGCCGGACTCCCGCCGGCGGAAGTGCTCCTCGGACATGCAGAGCGCATTCATCAAAGGCGCCACCGCCTCGGCCCCCAGCGCCCTCCCCGCCTCGATTATGCGGGCGATGGCGTAGCTGGAGCGCGAGGGGCGGCGCATGTAGGTGGAGGCCAGGGTCAAGGTCATGACCCGCCGGGGGTGGCGGAGGGCGAACTCCTGGGCGATGTTGCCGCCCATGGACCACCCCAGCACATGGGCGCGGTCGACCTTCAGGTGGTCGAGCAGCGCGGCGGCGTCGTCGGCGAGCTCGGCCATGGAGAAGGCCCCCTCATGGCATGAGGTCCCGCCCGCCCCGCGGTTGTCGAACGCTATGACGTTGTACTCGTCCTCCAACAGCGCCGTGGCGGTGCGCCAGAAGCCGAGGTCGCCGCCCAGGCCCGTGATCAGCAGCAAGGGCTCGCCGGCGCCGCTGCTGCGGTAGTGCAACCTGGCGCCCCCGGTCTCAGCGAACGGCATGCTCCTCCTCCGATATGCCCTCGCCCGTTCAGGCGTCGGGCCACATCTCCGCCGCCATCTCCCGCAGCCGGTACTTCTGTATCTTGCCGCTGGCGGTCATCGGGTACTCCTTGACGAAGGCCACATATCTGGGGATCTTGTAGAAGGCGATCCGGCCCCGGCAGTGGTCCACGACGTCCTCTGGCTTGAGGTCGGCCCCGTTCCTCGCTATGATGAACGCCGCCGGCTGCTCACCGTACCTCTCGCTGGGGGCCCCCACCACCTGGACGTCCTGGACGCCCTCCATGCGGTAGATGAAGTCCTCCACCTCCTTGGGGTAGATGTTCTCCCCGCCGCGGATGATCATGTCCTTGAGCCTGCCGGTGACGGTGAAATAGCCCTCCTCGTCCACCATCCCGATGTCGCCCGAATGCAGCCAGCCCTCCGCGTCGACGCTCTTGGAGCTCGCCTCGGGCATCTTGTAGTAGCCCTTCATGACGTTGTATCCGCGGCAGCACAGCTCCCCCGGCTCTCCCGGGCCCAGGCTCTCGCCGGTCTCGGGGTCGAAGACCCCCACCTCCACCCCGGGCATGGCCTTGCCCACGGTGGTGCACTTCCTCACCAGGTCGGGCTCGTCGTAGCGTATCTGCGTCATCCCTGGTGAGGACTCGGTGAGGCCGTAGACGATGGTCACCTCGGACATGTTCATCCTCTCCACGCAGTCCTCCATGGTCTTCACCGGACAGGGGGACCCCGCCATTATCCCGGTGCGCAGGGTGCTGAAGTCGAACTTGTCGAAGAGGGGGTGGTCGAGCATGGCTATGAACATGGTTGGTACGCCGTAGAGGGCGGTGCAGCCCTCCTGCTCCACCGACATCATCACCGTGACCGGGTCGTACCTCTCCAGGATGACCATGGTGGAGCCGTGGTTGACGCAGGCCAGCACTCCGAGCACGCAGCCGAAGCAATGGAAAAGCGGCACCGGGATGCACACCCTGTCCTCAGGGCCCAGGTTCTGGTTCGCGCCGATCCAGTAACCGTTGTTGCCGATGTTGTGGTGGGTCAGCTGCACCCCCTTGGGGAAGCCGGTGGTGCCGGACGTGTACTGCATGTTGACGACGTCATGGCAGTCGAGGGAGCGTTGCCGCCCGAGGTATTCGCGGTCGCTCACCTGGCCCGACATGGCCATCAGCTCGGGCATGCTGTACATGCCGCGGTGCTTCTCCGGCCCCATGAAGACCACCCTCTTCAGGTGGGGGTAGCTCTCGGAGCTGAGCTTGTCCCGCGGCTGCTGACGAAGCTCCGGCACCAGCTCGTATAGTATGGACACGTAGTCGCTGTCGCGGTAGCCGTCGATGATGAAGATGTTCTCGCAGTCCGACTGCCTGAGGATGTAGTCGATCTCCGCCGACTTGTAGTTGATGTTGATGGTGAGCAGGACCGCCCCTATCCTCGCGGTGGCGAACTGCAGCGTCACCCAATGGGGGACGTTGGTCGCCCACACGGCCACCTTCTCCCCCTTCTGCACCCCCAGCGCCATCAGCCCCTTGGCCACTC
>PUJZ01000048.1 GCA_003550345.1 Methanomassiliicoccaceae archaeon | reverse complement strand
GTCATGGTGGAGGGGGGCGGAGAGCTCATCGCCTCTCTGTTCGAGGAGGGGCTGGTGGACGAGTACCTGGTCTTCGTGGGGCCTTTGATAATCGGCGGTGGCGGAGCCCCCTCGCCGGTGGACGGGGAGGGGCGCGACGGAGAGAAGGCGCTGGGCCTGCGTTTCATCGGCCATGAGCAGCTCGGCGACGGGGTCCTGCTGCGCTACGCGGTTGACCGTAGGCCTTGATTGGATACGGGCTCAGTTGTAAACGGGCTCGATGACGAACTTGCAGTAGTTGTTGGATATCCCGAAGCACTCGTTCTCCGAGATTCGGAAGCTGCGCCCGGTGCGCTCCTCGAGCACCGATTTGAATACCCCCTCATGCAGCATGCAGAGCTTGTTGCCCGTCTCGGGGTTGGTGTCGTAATCGTCCCTGATTATGATCGTCAGCGGCACGAAGGTGTAGACGCAGACCTCGCCCATGTCGTGCAGCTCGTAGAACTCCTGCAGCTCTGATATTATGTCCTCGACGCTCTCCGATTCCACCGCCTTGGCCAGGGCCTTGCCGATCTCCGACCCGATCTCGTACATGGCGGGGTCTATGGATAGGCCGATGGCCTCAAGGCCGATGAGCACGGACCTCATCATACCTTTGAGGAAGGAGGAGGGAGTGCCTGCGGCCTCAAGAACCGTCTGGTGCAGGTAATCCCTCATCTCCGCCGACGGAGGGGTGGACTTGGCCACCGGCCGGGAGCAGAGGAAGAAGATCTTGCGCCTGTTGTCAGCGGGATCGTCGCGGGAGGAGACCAGCTCCTCCTTGACCATCTTGTCCAGATGAACGGAGAGGGTGGACTGCGCCTTCCCGGTCAGGATCGCTATCTCAGTGAGGGACAGGTCCTTCCCCTGAAGCTCTGCCAGTATCTTCTGACGCACCGGATTGCATATCTGCTTCAAACCGGTGTTGGTAGAATATACATCAAAGGCAGGCTCGTTCATAAGGACCGAAGGGCCATTACGATATTTCTTAATTAATGTTGCCGTATCAGTATCTCCATGGGCCTCCGGCCCATCAATTTAATCTAGAACTGGACCGATAGGCAAGGGGTGATTCGTTTTTGAAGGTGAAGACCGCGGGCGGCGAACAGGATGTCAGGGCGCTATGGTTCGAGGACGGGGAGCTGGTGATGATAGACCAGCGCCTGCTGCCTCGGTCCTTGGGGACGCTGCGCTACCGCAGCTATGCTGCGGTGGCCGAGGCCATACGTGACATGGTCACCCGCGGGGCCCCGTCCATCGGCGCCGCCGCCGCCTACGGCATGGCCTTGGCGGCGAGGGCCGGGGAGGACCTCGGAGAGGCCGCCGCCGCCATTAAGTCGGCAAGGCCCACCGCCAACGACCTGTTCTATGCCGTTGATTGGATGGCTGCGAGGATAGAGGAGGGCGAGGACCCGGCGGCGGCGGCCGACCGCTACGCCGAGGCCATCATAGAGAAGTGCGCCGCCATCGGGAGGCACGGAGCTCACCTGATCGAAGACGGGCATCGCGTCATGACCCACTGCAACGCCGGCGCGTTGGCCACCGTGGATGTGGGCACGGCCCTGGCCCCCATCCGTCAAGCATGGAGGGAGGGTCGGAGGTTCATGGTATACGCGTCCGAGACCCGTCCGCGGCTGCAGGGCATGCAGCTGACCGCCTGGGAACTAGTGCAGGAGGGAATAGACCACGCCGTGATCGTGGACGGCGCTTCGGGGCATGTGATGCGCCAGGGCGTGGACTTAGTGATCGTGGGCGCCGACCGCATCGTGGCCAACGGCGACTTCGCCAACAAGATCGGCACCTACGAGAAGGCGGTGCTGGCCAAGGAGCTGGGGATACCGTTCTACGTCGCCGCCCCGGTGTCCACCTTCGACCTGTCCACCGCCCGGGGAGAGGACATAACGATAGAGGACCGCCCACCGGAGGAGCTCACCGAAGTGGCAGGGATCAAGCTGGCACCGGAGGGGGTGAATGTCCTGAACCCCGCCTTCGATGTCACACCTGCCCGCTATGTGAGCGGATACATCACCGAGAAGGGGATTCTGGTGGCGGCGGACATATCCTGCATGGGAGTTGATGCTCATGAATGAGAAGGATGCCAGGGAGGAACTGGCCAGGGTCTGCAAGCTGATGTACGACCGAGGACTCACTTTCGCATCCGGAGGGAACGTTAGCGTTAGACTGGATGACGGGAACGTGCTGATAACACCGTCCGGCAAGAACAAGGGGCTGCTGCGGGGGGAAGAGATGGTCAAAGTGGGGATGGACGGCGAGGCGATAGGGCCAGGAAGGCCGTCTGTGGAGGTGCACATGCACCTCGAGTTCTACCGCCGCCGGCCTGATGTGGGCGCCATAGTCCACAGCCACCCGCCCTACTGCACCGCCCTGGCCATTGCCGGAGAGAGGCTTATGGGAGGCCTCACCCCTGAAGGTGCGATACTGCTGGGCGAGGTCCCTCTCAGTTCCTACGGCACCCCGGGAACGAAGCGCCTGGTTGACTCTGTGGCCGAGTATGCCCAGAACAACGCCCTACTGATGGAGAAGCACGGAGCTCTGGCCGCGGGGGAGGACCTGATGGCGGCGTTCAACCGCATGGAGGAGATGGAGTTCCACGCCCAGCTGCAGCACATACTGAAGGAGAAGGCGGTTGAGTTCGATGATGCGGAGATCGAGCGCATCAGGGGAGGATAGGATGGTCGCGTTCCTGGTGACCAAATGGTTCGGCTCATTCCTCTGCGAGGGCTCGCGCATCATAGAAAGCAGGGTGTTCCCGCCCGACGCAGAGGCCATAGCCCAGAGGCTGGCTAGGATCCAGAGGGGGGAGGTTCTGGAGGAGGAGAAGGACCTCGTCGGAGAGCGAAAGGTGAGGGTTTCGGAGCAGAGACAGTCACTGCTTGGAAAGCCTGGTCTTTTCGACTCATCGTTCATAAGGCCGGACGAGAGCACCCATGGACCGGAGCTGATGCATGAGGTCATGGTGAGGCTGGGAAGGCTGAGGACCAGCGAGCCTTTGGCCAGGGACCGCAACCTTGTGCAGGCGATCAGAGGACTGGACGACCTCATCGAGACCTGCAACCT
>PUJZ01000013.1 GCA_003550345.1 Methanomassiliicoccaceae archaeon | reverse complement strand
CGCCCGCAACCTGTAAGGGCGCTCGCCTTATAGGTCTGCAGGGCATAGGGGAACGACAATGAGCTGCCCGTTCTGCTCCCCGCCCGAGGATGAGATCGTCATCCGAAACCGCTGGTGCTACGCGCGGCGCGACCGCTATCCCGTCAGCCCGGGGCATCTATTGCTGATCCCCTTCCGCCATTTCAGCGACATGTTCGAGGCCAGCGACGAGGAGAGACGGGCGATGGCCGAGCTCCTGGACGAGGCGAAGGAGCTGCTCGACCGCGAGCGCGCCCCTGACGGCTACAACGTCGGCGTAAACGTGGGCGAGGCCGCCGGGCAGACCGTCATGCATGCCCATGTGCACCTGATTCCCCGATACCATGGCGATGTGGAGGACCCGCGGGGCGGGGTCAGAGGGGCCATTCCCGCGCAGAGGACGTACTGAGCATGCCCGCGGCGATTGATGAAGGGCTTAAATACTAGAAGTAGGATTGGCAAAAGCCTCGCCGCCAGACGATTCATTTGGAGGATCATAATGGCAAGAATGCACGCTAGAAAGAAAGGGAAGTCATCCTCGCACAGGCCCCTCGTCACCGAGAACCCCGAGTGGGTGCCTTACTCCGCTGAGGAAATAACCGACATGGTCGTCAGCATGGCCAAGGACGGCGCCTCCTCAGCGAGGATCGGGCTGGTACTAAGGGACCAGCACGCCGTTCCAGATGTGAAGCTGGCCACCGGCAAGACCGTCACCGAGATCATGGCGGAGAACGGGCTGTCGCCCGTGCTCCCCGAGGACATGGCCAACCTCATGAGGAAGGCCATCAACCTCAGCGTCCACCTCAAGGAGCACCGCATGGACGTGGGCAACAAGAGGGCGCTGCAGCTGGTCGAGTCCAGGATACGCCGCCTCGAGAAGTACTACAAGAGGAACGGGGTCCTGTCCCCTGACTGGAAGTACTCCATCAAGACCGCTGAGCTCATGCTCAAGTGAGGTCGCACATGGACGATGCCGTCCAGCTTCCCCCCAAACTACTTTCACGTTTCTCATATTGCGCCGAGGTCCTGTCCAAGCACCAGCATGTGCAGGTCGCCTCGCACTATGACGCCGACGGCCTCTCCGCTGCCGGCGTCCTCTCCGCCGCCCTAATCCGCGGCGGCAAGGATGTGCACGTGCGGCTCCACAAGTCCCTGAGCGCGAAGGGGGCGGAGGAGATCGCCGCCTCGGAGTGCGAGTGCGTCATCGTCGCCGACATGGGCGCCTCGCACCTCGACACGCTTTATTCCACCGGCAAGGACGTCATCGTCCTCGACCATCACCTCGACGGCGAGGACCGGGAGGGGCTTCCCTACGTGAACCCCCACCACTTCGGCATCGACGGGATGACCTCCGCCTGCGCCGGATCCCTCGCCCTCATGCTGGCGGTGGAGATGGACCCCGACAACTGGGACCTGGTGCAGCTGGCCTTCGCCGGCATCGCCGGCGACCGGCAGCACATCAACGGGCCCAAGGGCATAAACGCCCATCTGCTGGCCGAGGGCCTGGAACGTGGCCACCTCAAGGAGGAGCCGGGTTCCTTGGTCCCTCCGGGCGAGCTGCGCTCCGCCCTCTACCACAGCACCGACCCCTACATAGTGGGAGTGAGCGGAAGGCCTGAGGGCGTTGACGAGTTCCTCAACGGAGCCGGCATACCGCCGGGCACCAAGGACAGCGACCTGGACGAGCAGTCCCGCCGCCGCCTCTCTTCGCTGATCGCCTTGCGCCTCGTCGACCAGGGCGTTAGCCTGGCGACGATGAAGGAGGTGTCAAGGACCCGCTACCGCCTCGAATACTGGGGAATGGACGCCGAGGAGCTGGCGTCATTGCTGAACGCCTGCGGGCGCAAGGACCAGGAGAGCCTGGGCGTCGCTCTGGCGCTGGGGGACGAGGCCGCGATGCGGCAGGTTGAGGACCTGCGCATGGAGTACCTCGATGAAGTGGTGCGCATGGTGCTGGAGCTGGAGGAGCAGGGGTTGCAGAGGATGGAGAACATCCAATACTTCCACAGCCCCTCCTCGGGATTCACCGGCATCGTCTGCGGCGTTGCCATGCAGTATCTCGGCGACAGCCGCCTGCCCTGCTTCGGCCTCAGCCGCAAGGAGACCAGCGTCCGCGTCTCCGGGCGGGGCACCACTGAGCAGCTCGCCGCCGGCATCGACCTGGCGGCCGCCCTGCGCACCTCGAGCTCTCAGGTGGGCGGCAGCGGCGGCGGTCACCGCATCGCCAGCGGGGCCTCGGTGCCGCTGGAGAGGGAGGAGGATTTCCTCAAGGAGCTGGACCTGGTCATAGGAGAGCAGCTTTCGGCCGCCAGATGACCTCGACGTCATCGGTGCGGAAGCGCTGGTCCACCTTGGTGTCGTCCATCCCCATCCTGATGCCGGCGTCGTGCATTAGCTTCGCCGTCCATGCTATCATCGCGCCATTGTCCACGCAGAGGCCGGGCTCGGGGACGAACATCCGCGCCCCCCGCTCTTCGCACATGGTCCCCGCCATGGCGCGCAACCTCTTGTTCTGGACCACGCCGCCCCCCAGGAGCAGCTCTTCTTTGCCGATGTGGGCCATTGCCCTCTCCGTCACCTCCACCAGCATGGCGAAGCAGGTCTCCTGCACCGAGTGGCAGATGTCCGGCAACGGAACGCCCTTGCGCTTCAGGGCCATGGCGGCGGTCATGATGCCCGAGAAGGCCACGTCCATGCCCTTGACCGAATAGGGGAGTTCGTGGTAGCGCTCCGCCTCCAGGGCCAACTTCTCGATGGCCGGCCCGGCGTAATAGCCGAGGCCGAGCTCGCGGCCGAGCTTGTCCAGCATGTTGCCGATGCCGATGTCCAAGGTCTCCCCGAATATGCGGTAGCGCCCCTCCGCCAAGGCGATGACCTGGGTGTTACCTCCCGACGCGTAGAGCAGCACCGGGTCGCGGCATCCGGTGCTGGCTATGCCTATCTCCAGATGGGCGATGCAATGATTCACCCCCAGGAGCGGCACGTCCAAGGAGAGGGCCAGGGAGCGGGCGGCGGTGGCCACCGTGCGCAGGCAGGGCCCCAGCCCCGGCCCGCGGGAGAAGGATACCAGTCCTATGTCGGAGGCGGAGACGCCGGCGGTTTCGAAGGCGTTCTTAATCACCGGCGTCACCCGCTCGGCGTGATGGTTGGCCGCCTCGCGGGGGTGGATGCCCCCCTGAGGAGGGCGGTACATCTCCATCACGTTGGCGAGCACGTTGGCATCATCGTCGACGATGCCGACGCCCACGGTGTGGGCGGTGCCCTCTATGCCCAGCGTGAGCATCATTTGCTCCCGGCGATCGACCTCAGGCGCTCGAGTATCCTGATGGCCCCGGTGACCACCTCCTCGTCCACCACGAGCACGGGGAACTCCTCCTCCAGCACCTCGTAGTAGGCCGCCTCGGCCATGCCGTCGACGCTCTCGGCGTCCAATATCTCCACGCTGACGCCCGCCGGAAGCCTCTCCTTGACGTGGTCGCACTTCTGGCAGTCGGGCTTGGTGAAAAGGATTATCTCTTTCATGATACCTTTAAGCGATTGCCTATTGTGATTAATAGATTACGCGGTCTTACCCCCGGGGCGCTGAGCCCTGCGGAGGCGGCGGAGCGGCCGGCATCGGCTGGCTGCCAGTGCCTCCGGCTCCGGTGGAAAGATATAATAACAAAAACGGGTATCCCCGTTCCCTAGGGCTCGTGGTCTAGGGGTTATGACGTCGCCTTGACATGGCGGAGGTCGCCGGTTCAAATCCGGCCGAGCCCACCATCCCCCAAACTGTTCTCCGCTCAATGCCCTGCACCGGGCAACAGCCATTATCAAGCGGGCG
Source organism: Methanomassiliicoccaceae archaeon (assembly GCA_003550345.1). Taxonomy (GTDB): domain Archaea; phylum Thermoplasmatota; class Thermoplasmata; order Methanomassiliicoccales; family Methanomethylophilaceae; genus PWHV01. Next base: position 10,118 of record PUJZ01000013.1, on the reverse strand, counting down.
GTCGTTCTTTGAACCGGAGGCCGAGGACGGCATGGCATTGGAAGAGGGAAAGGTCAGGATTCTGCTCCGTTACCGCTGGATCATATTCGCAGTCCTGGCGCTCGGCTATTTCCTGGTCTACTTCCACCGCACCTCCACCTCGGTGGTGGGCGGGGACATCGCCGACATCTTCGAGGTGAGCGCGTCGTCGGTGGCCCTGCTCGGCTCCGCCTACTTCTTCGTCTACACCGCGATGCAGTTCCCCAGCGGGGTCCTCGCCGACCGGTGGGGGCCGAAGAGGACACTGATGGTCTTCCTCTCGCTGGCGGCGTTCGGCTCCTTTCTTAGCGCCTTCGCCCCCACCTTCGAGATGGTGATGCTGGGCAGGGTGCTCATCAGCGCCGGCGTCGCCATGGTCTACATCCCCGCGATGAGGATCTTCGCCATGTGGTTCCGCAACGACGAGTTCGCCTCCCTCACCGGCATCCTGCTGGCGGTGGGGAACGTGGGGGCGATCGTGGCGGCGACGCCGCTGGCGGTGATGACCGCCAGCTACGGCTGGCAGAACACCTACATATTGCTGGGCCTGTTCACCGTCGCCCTCCCGGTCCTTGTGTACGTGATCGTCGTCGACCACCCCCGCCTCCGCGGGCTGCCCAGCATCCAGGAGGTGGAGACAGAGGAGAAGGGCTCCCCGCCCCCCGGCGTGGGCGAGGATGTCATACCGCTGCGCCAGGGGATGACCATGGCCTTCAGCTCGGGCAGGAAGTTCTGGCCGCTGGCGATATGGTTCTTCATCATCTACGGCTGCATAATGACCTTCCAAGGCCTGCAGGCGGGGATGTACTACCGCAACATCTACGGCATGGAGGACTACAGCCTGCTCATAACCCTGGTCGGCGTGGGGATGATCTGCGGCGCCCCCGTCTCCGGGGTGCTCTCAGACCGGGTGCTGAGATCGAGGAGGAAGGTCCTGATCATCGGGACGGTGGTGTTCACGCTGATATGGGGCTTCATGTGGCTCACTGCGGGCGAGCTCGCCACCATGGAGGCGCAGGGGGCGATCAACTTCCTCTTCGGCTTCTTCGGCGGCTGGTTCGTGGTGGCCTTCGCGCAGCTGAAGGAGCTCTTCCCCCTGGCGATCATCGGCACGGTGATCGCGTCCTTGAACATATTCCCCTTCGCCGGCGCCGCGGCGCTGCAGAGCGTCTCCGGCCTCTTCGTCACCACCGGGACTGAAGTGTCAGAGTTCAAGTCACTGTGGCTATTCCTCTTCCTCTGCATGATGGTGGCCACACTCTGCGCCCTCCTGTCGGTGGAGAAGCCGCGTGAATGAGCTTGCCGGCGATGCCCTACCACTTTTCCGTCACTTGCGTGAGTCTTAAATCCTCGGCCCGTGCATGTTCATTCAGCGAGGCTGCATGTTATGAAGAGGATGACGACGAACTTCGGACAGCCGGTTGACAACGACCTGGACAGCATGACGGCGGGGAACCCTGGCCCGGTGCTGATCCAGGACGTGCACCTGGTGGAGAAGCTGGCGCATTTCAACCGCGAAAGGATCCCCGAGAGGGTGGTGCACGCCAAGGGCGCCGGCGCCGGGGGCTACTTCGAAGTGACCAAGGACGTGAGCAAGTGGACCAAGGCCAAGTTCCTCTCCGAGGTGGGCAAGCGCACCGAGGTCTTCGTGCGCTTCTCCACCGTCGGCGGGGAGAAGGGCTCCGCCGACGCGGAGAGGGACCCGCGCGGTTTCGCGGTCAAGTTCTACACCGAGGACGGAAACTACGACCTGGTGGGGAACAACACCCCGGTCTTCTTCATCCGCGACCCGCTCAAGTTCCCGGACTTCATCCACACCCAGAAACGGAAGCCGGGGACCAACCTCAAGGACCCGGACATGTTCTGGGATTTCTTATCCCTAACCCCCGAGTCGGTGCACCAGGTGAGCATCCTGTTCTCCGACCGCGGCACGCCGCGCAGCTACCGCAACATGAACGGCTACGGGAGCCATACCTTCAAATGGTACAACGACCGCGGCGAGACCTACTACGTGAAGTACCACTTCAAGACCGACCAGGGCATCGAGAACCTCACCATGGAGGAGGCGGAGGAGATGAAGGGCAAGGACCCTGACCATGCCACCCGCGACCTCCATGAGGCCATAGAGGAGGGCGACTTCCCCTCCTGGACCCTGCAGGTGCAGATAATGACGCCGGAGGAGGCCAAGGAGTACCGCTTCGACCCCTTCGATGTGACCAAGGTCTGGCCGCATGACGACTATCCGCCGATGGACATCGGCCGCATGGTCCTCGACCGAAACCCGGACAACTACTTCGCCGAGGTGGAGCAGGCGGCGTTCTCCCCCGGCAACTTCGTTCCCGGGATCGCCGCCTCGGAGGACAAGATGCTGCAGGGGAGGCTCTTTGCCTACCCGGACGCCCACCGCTACCGCCTGGGCGCCAACTACCACCAGATACCGGTGAACGCCAGCAAGGCGAAGGTGGACAACTACCAGCGCGATGGATCGATGCGCACCGACGGCAACATGGGGGGAGGGCCCAACTATTGGCCCAACAGCTACGATGCCGCCGAGCCCGTGCCCGGCGAGGGGGAGCCCATGTACCCGGTGTCGGGGATGGCGGGGCGCCAGCCCTACAAGCACGAGAACGACGACTTCGTGCAGGCCGGGGCGCTGTACAACAAGGCCATGAACGACCAGGACCGCGCCAACCTGGTCAGGAACATCGTGGCGCATCTGGGCAACGCCCGCCGCGACATCCAGCAGCGTCAGGTGAAGATCTTCTTCAAGGCCGACCCCGACTACGGCCGGCGGGTGGCCGAGGGCCTGGGGCTGAGCGAGGACGACCTGGCCTGAGGCTCCAAACCCCTTTTTCCCCCTTTTAACGCGCCAGGCGGTGCAGCCCCAGCGAGCGGGCCGCCTGGAGGGCCTGGCGGTACTCGTCCCCGCTTATGCGGCGGGCCAGGGGGCGGTGCTTCCCCTGGGGCGAGAGGAGGACCTTCCATTCCGGACGGTACTGGTCCATTATGTTGACGTAGCTGTCACGTGAGAGCTCATCGGCGATGAAGCGCAGCACGCCCTCGCTGCCTGCCAACCCCTCCGGGAGCACCAGGTGCCGGATCACCATTCCCCGGACCGCTATGCCGTCCTCCGTCCGCAGGTCTCCGACCTGGCGGTGCATCTCCTTGAGGGCGGAGCGCATTGTGCCCGGATAGTCCTTGACGTTGGAGAAGGAACGGGCCACCGCATCGTCGTCGTACTTGGCATCGGGCATGTAGATGTCCACCACCCCGTCGAGGAGCCCCAAGGCCGCGAGGGAGTCGTATCCGCCGCTGTTGTAAACCAGCGGCAGGCGGAGGCCGTCGGCGGCGGCCAGGTCCAAGGCCTCCAACAGCTGGGGGACGACATGGGAGGGCGACACCAGGTTGACGTTGTGGCATCCCATGTCCTGCACCCGCAGCATGATGTCCGCCAGCCCCCGGCCGTCGACGGCGTGGCCACGGCGCTCCTGGCTGATGTCATGGTTCTGGCAGTAGTCGCAGCGCATGTTGCAGCCGGCGAAGAATATCGTCCCCGAGCCCCGCCTCCCCACCAGAGGGGGCTCCTCCCCGAAGTGGGGGCCGTAGCTTGCCACCAGCGCATGGCGTCCGACGCCGCAGAAGCCTGTCTCTCCGGAAAGGCGGTCGACGCCGCATTCATGGGGGCAGCAGCGGCAGTCGGCGAGGGCGGACACCGCCGCATCGGCGCGGCGGCTTAGCTCGCCGCTGCGCTGCAGCTCCGCGTAGGAGGGCTCCATGGTCGATGAATCCCCTTAGCTGATGAAATCGCTTATGGTCCCCGCCGCAGGCGGGCGTCCATGTCCGAGAGTATGCGGCGGAGCTCCTCCTCCCCCACCGGTCGCATGTTGTTCACCGCCCTGCTGTCGGCGAGCATCCTCTTGTCCAGGCACAGGAGGTCCACCTCCTCGCAGCTGCGGTACATCTCATCGAGGCCCAGGTCGGTCTGAAGGTCCTCCAGCCCCTCGGCCAGCTCCTCGGGCCCACGGTACCCCAGGCCCATGGAGAGCGCCTGCAGGCGGCCGTCGTCGGCCACGGCGTTGTAGCGCAGCAGCTCCGGCAGCATCAGCGAGCAGGCCACCCCGTGGTCCAGGCCCATCTCCATGGTGATGGGGTAGCTCATGGAATGGGCCACCGCGGTCCTGGTCTGGCTGATCGACATCCCCGCCAGGAGGCTGGCCTCGGACATCATCTCCCGCGCCTCCAGGTCGGAGCCGTCCGCCGCCGCCCTCGCCAGGGAGTCCAGCGACAGCGACAGGGAGCTGAACGCGAAATAGGTGCTCACCGGGGTGCAGTCGCTGTTCCATATTGACTCGAAGGCGTGTGATATTGCGTCCATCCCGGTGGCGATGGTCTGGTCGCGGGGCAGGGTCAGGGTTAGCATCGGGTCGACCACCGCCCTCAGAGGGAAGACGTCCTTGCCGTCCACCGACCTCTTCACCTGGTCGCGGCGGTCCCATATGGTGGCGAAGGGGGTGACCTCCGACCCCGTGCCCGATGTGGTGGGCACCGCGGTCAGCGGCAGCGGCGGGCTCTTCGCCGCCTTGCCCTCCCTGAGGTTCGCGGACAGGCTGAGATCGGGATTGGGCAGCAGCCGGGCCAGCGCCTTGGCGGTGTCGATGCTGCTTCCACCTCCCACGGCCAGCACCGCCTCGATGCCCAGGCGGCGCATGTCAGCGGCGGCGGCGTCTATCCCGTCGAGGTCGGGGTTCGGCCTCACGTCGGTGAAGAGCTCGACGCTCCTGTCGGCCATCCTCTCCATCACGGGCGTGAGCGTGCCCCGCTCCATCGAGCCGGAGGTGCTCACCACCAGCACCTTCTCCTCCGCCGGGAGGGGCATGTCCCCGTAGACGCCGTTGCCGAACAGGACCTCGGTGGGAAGATGGAAGGACCACATGCTTTTCACCGTACCTCCAATGTGCGCATCAGCTTTTTCATGTTATCGGATGGGGAGCTGCGGGGGCGGCCGAGGTCGGGGCGCGAGCCGGGCCTTACCCGGACCTCCACGAAATCGGCACCTGATTCCATCGCCTCAGCGAGTTCAGCGGCGTTCTCCGCCCTGACCGGGCGGCGGTAGCCGCAGGCGCTGGCGATGGCGGGCATGTCCAGCGCGTGGGCCACCGTCGGCTGGCCGCCCACCGACTCGTGGGCGCCGTTGTTGATCACCACGTGCGTCAGGAGGGGGGCGTCGCTCTGGCCGATCACGGCCATGGCCCCCATGTGCATCAGCATCGCCCCGTCGCCGTCTATGCACAGCACCCTCCGTTCTGGACGTGCCGTCGCCAGGCCCAGGGCGATGGAGGACGCGTGGCCCATGGAGCCGACGGTGAGGAAGTCGTGGCCGTGGCCCTCGCCGCGGCCTTCCCTCAGCTCATAGAGCTCGCGCGAGGCCTTGCCGGTGGTGCACACCGTGACGTCCTCGGGGCCCAAGGAATCCAGTATGGTCTTCAGCGCCTCCTCCCTCGACATCGGATAGTCCCCGGAGCGGTGATGGCAGCTGCAGCTCTCGAACGCGCCCGAGCGCACCACCAGCGCCACCGGCCCGCGGCGCTCCATCATCCGGTCGTAGAGGGCGGAGACCTTCTCCGCCACGTTCTCGGTGGCGGAGTCCATGACCATGTACGGTATCCCCATCGACTTGAGCAGCTCCAGGGTCACCTTGCCCTGCTTGACGTGCTGGGGCTCGTCCTTGCTGCCCGGCTCGCCCCTCCAGCCGATCATCAGCATCAACGGTATGCCGTAGACCTCGGGGTCGACCAGCGACAGGAGGGGGTTGACGGCGTTGCCGATGCCGGAGTTCTGCATGTACACCAGCGAGGGCCGGCCGTTGCCGATGTAGCGGCCGGCGGCGAGGGCGACGGCGTTGCCCTCGTTGGCGGCCACCACGTGATGCAGCCCGCAGCCGGACACGAAGGCGCAGAAGTCCTTGAGCAGCGAGTCAGGGACGCCGATGAAGGCGTCGAGACCTTTGGCGGTCAGCGTGTCGCATACTTCCTTGGGAGGGATCATCACCTGCCACCGGGTATCAGCTCGATGACGTCCTTGATGGACATCAGCTTGGAGTCGGCCTCCGCCGAGCGGCGGTTGCTGAGTATCGACGACGCGACATCCACCATGGCCGGGTAGGCGGCGCGAATCAGGTGGTTCGCGTATATAACCGCGTTCACCCCCCGGGCCTGGAGCTCGTCCTCGGTGACCTGGTTGTAGCTGGTGGGTACCACGAACAGCGGGACGCGGTCGGGTATGGCCGCATAGCGGTCGCAGAACTCGAATATCTCGTCCGGCTCCGGGGAGCGGCTGTGTATCAGTATGCCGTCAGCGCCCGCCTCCACATAGGCGCGGGCGCGCTCCAGGGCGTCCTCCATCCCCTTGCCCAGGATGAGGCTCTCTATCCTGGCTATGACCATGAAGTCGTCTGTGACCCGGGCCTCCCTCCCCGCCCTGATCTTGTCGCAGAAGTTCCCGATGCTGTCCTGGGTCTGCTCCACCTCGGTGCCGAAGAGGGAGTTCCTCTTCAGGCCGGTCTTGTCCTCGATGATCGCCGCCGACACCCCCAGCCTCTCCAGGGTGCGGACCGTGAACTGGAAGTGCTCCACCTTCCCGCCGGTGTCGGCATCGAAGACTATCGGCTTGGTCGTCACCTCCAGCATCTCGTTCAGCGTCGTCACCCGCGAGCTGACGTCCACCGCCTCGATGTCGGGCTTGCCCTTGGCGGTGGATTCGGTGAGCGAGCTCGCCCATATGCCGTCGAACTCGGCCTTTCCGTTGCCGTCCTCCACGCTGACGTTCTCCACTATGAGGCCGGTGAGGCCGTTGTGGGCCTCCAGCAGCCGGACTATGGGCCTGGCCTTGAGCAGGCGGGCCAGCTTCGAGCGCCGCACGTCGGGGGTGGTGCCGATCTCCCTGATGGCCTTGTTGAGGGCGGTGGATGAGATCCCCTCCGTGTATGGGACCTCCACCAGCTCGCCTCCCCACTCCTGCAACGTCTCGATCACCTGCTGGCGCACCTCCTTCTGCACACCCTCCTTCCAGTCGTCGCCGTGGACCACGTAGTCAGGCCGGTAGCGGCGCAGGTTGGGCCGGTAGTCGAGGGTCTCCTGCGGCACCACCCGGGAGACGCCCTTTATGCTCTCGATCACCTCCCTCCTCTGCTCATAGGGCATGTAGGGGAGTCTCTTGTAACGGGCGATGGCCTCATCGGTCAGCAGACCTATGGTGACCTCTCCGAGCTCGGCCGCCTTCTTGATTATGTTGAGATGGCCGGGGTGCACCAGGTCGGCGCTCATCCCGACATATACCTGTTTCTCAGTCATGGGCTCCGGGATGCCCATCGCCTTACGTTTAGATAAAACCCTGCGCATCGGCGCTAGAGAGGCCAGCCTCTACGCGAGATAAGCGTTTTAAACCAGGATTTGATACCCCGTCCTAGGCGACTGTAGTCTAGTGGTTAGGACCGGGGCTTCCCAAGCCTCTAACCCGGGTTCGAATCCCGGCAGTCGCACCATCCATCCTTCGAATGGAGCCTTCATTGACGGCAATGCTTTTCTAACTCCGCGCACCTAACAGGGATGATACGGCGAGGGCGTCGCCCTCGCCGACGGAGGAGAAGACGGATGGCCTCGAGCATCTTGGACACGCAGATCCCGCTCACCGACCTAACCGTGCTCGAGCTTCTGCTGTCCCTGCTGCTCCTGGCCATAGGACTGGGCGTGGCGAAGGTCCTGGCGTCCTTCTTCCACAAGAGCCTGGAGAAGAGCAGGCTCTCCGACCTGGTGAGCGAGTTCCTCGCCCGGCTGCTGACCATCCTGCTCTACGTCGTGGTCCTGCTTGTCTTCGTGGCGTCCCTGGGCGTGGAGGTGGACTCGGTGGTACTCGGGCTTTCGGCGGTGATAGGCCTGATCCTCGGCTTCGGGATGCAGGACACCGTCACCAATCTCACCTCAGGAGTGTGGATAGCGGCCCTGAGGCCGATGGACATCGATGAGATCGTCGAGGTCGCCGGTCATTTCGGCGTGGTAAAGGCGGTGGGCATGATGTCCACCGAGATCAGGACCTTCGACAACCAGCACATAATCATACCCAACCGGCTGATATGGGGCTCGCCGATAGTCAACCATTCCCGCATGCCCACCCGCAGGGCGGCCGTCGATGTGGGCATAAGCTACAAGTCCGACCTGCAGAAGGCGATAAAGGTCTGCATCGACCTCATGAAGAGCGACCCCCGTGTCCTCGAGGAACCGGGGCCGAGCGTCATCGTCATGGGCTACGGCGACTCCTCTATCGACCTGCAGCTGCGCGCCTGGACCAATACGGATGACCTGTGGCCGGTCATATGGGACATCCGCTCGGGGATTTCGAAGGCCTTCGCCGAGAACGGCATCGAGATACCGTTCCCGCAGCGCGACGTGCACATCAAGACCCAGGCCTGAAAGCGGGCCGGGAGCGTCGTCTGCCTGAAGCCACCCTAAGCTTTTGTATTGCCGAGCGTATGTCATGTGACGGGTGCGGCGATGATCGAGGTGGACGGTTCCAGAGGGGAGGGCGGGGGGCAGATCGTGCGCACGTCCATCGCTTTGGCCACCCTGACCGGCAACGATGTGCGCCTCACCAACATCCGCGAGAACCGCCCCACCCAAGGCCTCTCGCGGCAGCACTGCACCGCCATACGGGCGGTGGCGGGGATGAACGACTCCTGGGTGGTGGGCAACCAGCCGGGGTCGAGGGAGCTGGTCTTCCGCCCGGGCGAGGGCGGGCCCAGCGAATTGGTGTTCGATGTGGGCAGCGCCGGAAGCATCAGCCTGGTGCTGCAGGCGATGCTTCTCTCCGCCCAATCGCACGACTCGCCGGTTCGCATGGAGATACACGGCGGCACCAACGTGAAATGGGCCCCGCCCATCGACTTCTACCCTCAGGTGCTATTCCCGCTGCTGTCCCAGATGGGCGTCGAGGCCGAGATGGAGATACTCGAGCGTGGCTTCTATCCCCAGGGCGGGGGGCGCGTCAAGGTGACGGTGACGCCGGAGAAGGAGCTCAAGCCTCTGGTGATAGAGGAGCTCGGAGAGCTGAGGAGCGTCAGGGCCCTCAGCTACAGCCAGAACCTTCCGGGGAGGATCGTCGATGAGATGGCCTGGTCCTGCCAGGAGATGCTCACCGACCTGGCGGTCATAGAGGTGGAGAAGGATGTGCGCCAAGGAGGGTCCACCGGGGCGGGGATATCGCTGGCGGCCGACTTCCGCCACGGCATGCTCGGCGCCAGCGCCCTGGGCTCGAGGGGCACCCCGGCGCAGGTGGTGGGGCAGGAGGCGGCCAAGGACCTGATCGTCGAGATGGAAGGCGGCGGGACGCTGGACGTCCATGCCGCTGACCAGCTGGTCCCCTACATGGCCCTGGCCAAAGGCGTCAGCAGCTTCAAGGTATGGCGCATCAGCAAGCACCTGCTCAGCCAGATGGACCTGCTGGAGACCTTCCTGGACGTCAGCTTCGCCATCTACCGCTTGCCGAAAGGGTACCGCATCGAGGTAATACCGGAGGAGGGAGCGTGAGGCCTAAAGTCATAGTGAACTGCGCCATGAGCGCCGACGGCAAGATAGCAGGGCGGGACCGCCGCCAGCTTCGGATTTCGACCGATGAGGACATGGAGAGGGTCAAGCGCCTACGCGGCGACAGCGACGCCATAATGGTGGGGGTGGGGACGGTGCTGGCGGACGACCCGCATCTCACCGTAAAGGGACTGCCCCCCGGCAAGGGGCCGTTGCGGGCGGTGGTGGACTCCAACGGGCGCACCCCCGTTGACGCCAAGGTCCTGGACTCACGGGCGGGCACGCTGATATTCCATGCGGAGGGGGCCTCCCCGCCCTCGGACGCGGAGACCTTCGCCTGCGGGAGGGGGAGGGTGGACCTCAAGGCCGCCATGGAGGAGCTGGGCAGGCGCGGAGTCGCCACGGTCATGGTGGAGGGGGGCGGAGAGCTCATCGCCTCTCTGTTCGAGGAGGGGCTGGTGGACGAGTACCTGGTCTTCGTGGGGCCTTTGATAATCGGCGGTGGCGGAGCCCCCTCGCCGGTGG
>PUJZ01000101.1 GCA_003550345.1 Methanomassiliicoccaceae archaeon | reverse complement strand
TTCCGGGAGTTCCTCAATAACGGCGGATCTCATAGCATGGAAGGGATCGAGACGGTCACGGCCGATGGTCAGCGGAGGTTCTTCGACCTGGAGCTGATCATCAATGAGAAAGGGCAGCTGGGATTCTTGTTCCAGGAAGTGACAGCCAAGGAGATGCACAGAATCGAAGAGGAGGAGGCCGAGCGCCGAGCCGAGCTCCAAAGAGGATACGCCATAGGCCTGGTGATGGATGAGAAGGTCTCCTCCGGCGTGCTGCCGGACGCTTTCCACCTGATGACCAAGGCGATATGCGAGGCCCTGGAGGCGACCAGATGCTGCATCTGGATGATCGATGAGGAGAAGGGATGCTTGGAATGCGAGTCGGCGTACGACCGGCCGTCCGCCGAACATGTCCCACCTCCCGTTGCGGACCTGGACTTGATAAGGCCTTACCTCGGCCTGTTGAAAGCACATAATATGATCAAGATTGAGGATTTGGCTGAAGGCAAGGTCTCTGGTGGCCTTCAGAACGGCTGCGTAGTGAGCCGGGAGGCGCGCTCGATCCTAGACATGGGCCTTGTGTCCGACGGAATTCTGAGGGGATTCATCCATGTCGAGGATTGCGAGGGCCCACGGAGCTGGCACAATGACGAGGAGGCGTTCTTGGGCAACATGGTGGCTCTGGGCGGACAGATTCTCATGGCGCATGACCTCCACCGTGCCCTGTCCGCCTCCCGGAGGATCGAGGAGAATCTTTCCTTGGCCTTGGAGAGTTCGAACATCGGGATGTGGGAGACGGACCTCGTAAACGGCGAATTCAAGTTCCATGAGAGCTGGGCCAACATGCTCGGCTACACCCCTGACGAGCTCGAGCCGCTCAGCTTAGAGGCCTGGGACAGGCTCTGCCACCCTGATGACCTAGCAGAGTCCTACCACGAATTCGAGGAGCTCATCGACGGAAAGAAGAATCTCGACGGATATGTAGCCCGACTCCGCCGCAAGGATGGGCGCTGGGCATGGTTGAGGTGCTGCGGACGGGCGGTTGAGAGAGACCAAGAAGGCCGACCCACAAGGGTGATAGGCACTGACATCGACATCACGAAAGAGAAGGAGGCCGAGCTCGAGCTGCAGCATTCGTACGACATGTTGAGCTACATCGTGGAGAACGCGATGTCTGCCATAGCGGTGCATGACCGCGAGCTCAACTACCTCTTCGTAAGTAAAGGATACAAGAGGCAGTTCAAGGTGGAGGGCGACATAATCGGGAAGCATCACTACGAGGTCTTCCCCGGACTTCCTCAGAAGCTCAGGGAAGTACATCAGAGATGCCTGCAGGGAGCAGTCGAGAGCAGGGAGGCCGACTCCTTCGAGCATCCGGACGGCTCGGTGGACTGGACCAGATGGGAGTGCCGTCCCTGGTACGACAAGGACGGGGATATCGGCGGAATAATGGTCAACACCGAGGTCATAACCGAGAGGCTGGAGGAACAGGAGCGGCTCCGCCGCACCGAGGAGCTGTTCAAGATACTGTCCGAGAACACCACTGACGACATCACCGTTCTGGACATGGACCTGAACACGGTCTTCAGCACAATGTACTTGGAGAGCATCCGTGGCTACAGGCCAGAGGAGATGATCGGAAAGCACATATCGGAGATATTCACCCCTGATTCTTATGAGCAAGTCCTAAACACGCTGCACAAGGCATTGGAGGATGTGTCCGAGGGTAACATTGCTCCGGAAAAGACCTTCACCCTGGAGCTGGAGGAGTTCCATAAGGACGGGCATACGATATGGGCTGAGGTCCACGCCCGGTTCATTCCCGATGAGAATGGGCGTCCGGACGGCATCATAGCCGTCTCACGGGACATAAGCGAGCGCAAGGAGGCGGAGAGGAAGCTGATAGAGAGCGAGAAGAACCTCCGCACCCTGATCGAGGCGTCCAACACCGGTGCGTGGGAGTTCTCCACAGATGACGGCGCGGTATGGTGCAGCAAGGAATACTTCGGCATACTGGGCTATCCGGCCGAGGAGACGGTCGGCAGCATGGACAAGCTCTGGTTGGACCTCGTGCATCCCGATGACCGCGATGCCGCCGCCAAACGTTTCCTGGCCTATGTGGAGGGCAGGAGCACGTCCTTGTACGAATCGGAGTTCCGCATGCGCCGCTCTGACGGCAGCTATGCGTCCATACTCGCCAGAGGGAGGAGGCTTGCCGATGAGGGGGGCCTTCCCGGGAACAGGGTGGTCGGCGCCCATATAGACATAAGCACGCAGACAGAGGCCTTCGAGACCATGCTGGAGGCTAAGAGGAGGCTGACGGACATCATCGACAACCTCCCCGACCCCACCATGGTCGTGTCCCGGGAAGGGACCGTGTGGTACTGGAACAGGGCCATGGAGGAGTTCACGGGCATCGCCGCCGCGGAGATGCTGGATAAGGGAGGTCATGAATACTCCGTCCCGTTCTACGGAGAGAGGCGCCCCATACTAGCGGACCTGGTACTGACGCCGGACCCTGAAGCGGAGAGGTTATACGAGAACATCGAGAGGAGAGGGGACACGCTCATCGTAGATGATGCCAAGGTCATGATCGGAGGGGAGCAGCTGAGGCTATGGGCCATGGCCCGGCCCCTCTACGACGGCAGCGGGAATGTCATCGGCGCCATCGAAACCGTTCGCGATGTTACCGCCAGTAAGATGGCCGAGGAGGCATTGCGCATCGCCAACCGCCAGCTGACGCTGCTGACTGGCCTTACCCGGCATGACGTGTTGAATCAGACGCTGACGTTGGGGGGCTTCCTCCAGTTGATGCTCGAGGACCCTGCGATGAGGACCGATGAGATCATCGAGAGCCTGATGGCCGCCACTGACAAGATACGCAAGCACATAGATTTCACCAAGCTCTATGACGATGCCGGCTCCCAGAAGCCCTCCTGGCAGAGGTTGGAGGACATGGTCCCGCCGGAGAACGAATTCGGCCATCTGCGTCTGGAGACGGGGATAGAGGGCATAGAGCTGTATGCGGACAGCATGCTGCCGATGGTCATCCACAACCTCTTGGACAACACCCTGCGCCACGGCAAGGACGCCAGCACCGTCAGGCTTCACCACAGGATGACCGATG
>PUJZ01000032.1 GCA_003550345.1 Methanomassiliicoccaceae archaeon | reverse complement strand
TGGTGCAGGGGATGGGATTCGAACCCACGGACCTCTACAGGACAAGGCCCTCAACCTTGCGCCGTTGGCCAGGCTTGGCTACCCCTGCTTTAGCGAGGACAATAAGGCTGTCGTTATTAAGTTTTCCCTTCCGTTGGAAATAAATAGGGCATCATCTCTAGGCGATGATGTCAGGAGAGGGAGGGCGACCGACGGTAGGACCAAGGTCCGGCTGAGGAAGGTCCCTCCTCCACTGGGCAGGTGGGTCGGGAAATCCGACCGGGCGAGAGCCCGGGCAAGGGCTCAGAAACGACACAGCCTCCGGCCAAGGATGATTCGCGCGGCGATGACGTTCCTGGAGGATTTGGTGAAACGGCGACTCCCCACCGGAGCAAGCCCGAACAGCCGGGATGAGCGCCCAGCGACCGGCGGGTAGGGTGCGCAGTTGAATGTCGCCTGAAACAGAAGGGGGCCTACTACCCTCACCTGACACATAAACAATTGTTTTTTATACAAGCTTATACGCTAATACTGGCATGAAGGACGGCGTCGGCAAGCTGTTGGACAGGATCCAAAGGAGCAACGGCTCGGCCTTCACCATCATCGAGTTCGTCCTCGAGGACATCGTCAGGATCGCTGCGTCAGGAGGCGCCGACCGGGAGCGTTGGAAGGACCTCGCCCTCGGAATAGCCTCCTCCATGGGGAGGATGGCCCCCCTATACAACGTCGCCAACCTCATACTTTTGAGCCTGGAGGACTATGAGCACGACCGGCGCATCCTCGAGGAGTTCAAGAGGGTGCGCGAGCACCACTCCGACTCGGTGGACATCATCGCCAAGAGGTTCGCGGAGGAGTTCAGCCCCGGAACGCTGATGGTGAACTCCTACTCGGCCACCGTCAAGGCCTGCCTGACGGAGCTGTCCCGCCGCAGGGACGTCACCGTCAAGGTGGCCGAGTCCCTTCCCATGGGCGAGGGGGTGATGTTCGCCGACAGCCTCGCCGCCGGGGGTATAGAATGCCAGATAATAAGCGACAGCATGACCTTCGAATGCATGAAGAAGGTGGACATGTTCCTCTGCGGCGCCGATGCCGTGCTTCCCCACAAGGTCTACAACAAGATCGGCTCCCGGGCCATGGCCCACGCCGCCCGTCAGGAGGGGAAGCCGACCGTGGTGGTCTGCGACACCCTGAAGATGGTGCCCGAGGACGTGGGGGACTCCGCCGCCAAGACCATCGCCATCGGCCCCTGCCTTAAACGGTGCAGCGCCCTGTTCGAGAGCTTCGAGGCCTCCTTGGTGGACAGGGTGATAACGGAACGCTGGAGCTGTGGGCCAGAGGACCTGAGGGAGAAGTTCAGGACTTGGAAGTACTCTCCGTTGCTCGACGGGATGGGCCGATGAGGATCGTCGACAGCCACCGGAGGGGCGGACGCCTTTGGATATTGATGGACGGGGCCGTGCCTGGGCGCCGCGAAGGATGCACGCTGGGCCTCGAAGAGCTCCTCCTCAGGGCGGCGGACAGGAAGGTGGACATCGTCGCCATCAGCGCCGGCAAACCGGGCGACCAGTCCGCCGAGCTCCTTGAGCTGCTCCGGGGCCTTTCGAGGATGGGCAAGAGGGTGGAGCTGTCCATCTCCCCGCTCCTGCCCGAACTTATTGAGGAGACGGCCGGCCTGGTGGACGCCTATGTGTTCAACTGCGACCCGGAAGGGGAGGGCGACGGCCCCTGCATGGCGAGCCCGGACTTCCACCGCTCGTTGGGCTCCCTCATCGGGAAGGAGGTGGTGGTGCGCAGGAGTGTCTGCAGGGACAGCCCCGGCCTTGATGAGGTCTGCGCCCTGGGAGAGGCGGTGTCCAGCGTGGCATCTATGGCCGTTCTGCAGCAGGACCCTGACGGGGCCTGCAGCCAGCCTGGCTCCTGCGAGGAGAGGATGCTGGTCCTGGGCAGGGAGCTGGCGAGGCATGTGGGCACCGTGGTCCTGCGCGGCGACGGCTTCCGCGTCGAACTGAGCAGGCGTTAGCGGCTATAATGTACAATACTATACACTAATGAACAATATGTTCATATAGATGCTCACTTTTCTCAGTTGCATGTCCGACTTGAAGGACCTCAGAGTCACCCTTGGATTGGATGACATCCCCAAGAAATGGTACAACCTCGCCGCCGACCTCCCGGTGCCGGTGCCGCCTCCGCTCAACCCGATGACCAAGGAGCCGGCGGGGCCCGAGGACCTGGCGGCGATATTCCCGCCCTCATTAATCAGGCAGGAGATGAGCCAGGAGCGCTACATAGACATACCGGATGAGGTGATGGAGAACTACATCCTCATCAACCGCCCGACGCCGCTGCAGAGGGCGGTGAGGCTGGAGAAGCTCCTCAAGACCCCCGCCAAGATATACTTCAAGCGCGAGGACCTCAGCCCGGTGGGCAGCCACAAGACCAACACCGCCCTGGCGCAGGCCTACTACAACATGAAGGACGGCTACAGCAACCTCACCACCGAGACGGGGGCGGGGCAATGGGGATCGGCCCTCTCCCTCGCCTGCAGCATCTTCGACATCGGCTGCACGGTGTTCATGGTCCGCATCAGCTTCGACCAGAAGCCCTACCGGCGCACGGTCATGGAGACCTATGGCGGCAAGGTGCACCCCTCCCCCAGCCCCATGACCGAGTACGGCAAGAAGGTTCTCGCCGAGACCCCCGACACCCCGGGCTCATTGGGGATAGCGATATCGGAGGCCATCGAGGTCGCCGCCCAGGACCCGAGCACGAATTACTCCCTGGGCAGCGTGCTCAATCATGTGATGCTGCACCAGACGGTGATAGGCCAGGAGACCATGCAGCAGCTGGACATGATAGATGTGTCCCCCGACTACATGGTGGGCTGCGTCGGCGGCGGCTCCAACTTCGCCGGCTTCACCTTCCCCATGATAGGGGAGCGCATCCGCGGCAAGAACGAGACCAAGTTCATCGCCGTGGAGCCGAAGGCCACCCCCTCCATCACCAAGGGGAGCTACGAATACGACCACGGGGACTCGGCGGGCATGACGCCGCTGCTGAAGATGCACACCCTGGGCCATGACTTCATGCCCAGCCCCATACACGCCGGCGGCCTCCGCTACCACGGCATGGCGCCGATGGTCAGCCTCGCCGCCGACCTGGACTTCGTCCAGGCGGTGGCCTACGACCAGACGGAGACCTTCAAGGCGGGGATGATGTTCGCGCGCAGCGAGGGGATAATCCCCGCGCCCGAGACCACCCACGCCATACTGGGGGCCATCGACCTGGCGATGCAGGCCAAGGAGAGCAACGAGGAGAAGACCATCGTCTTCAACCTCTCCGGCCACGGGCTGCTCGACCTCGCCGGCTACGACCGCTACCTCAACGGCAGCATGCAGAGGTCAGAGAAGCAGGTCTGAGCCCAAACCCCTTAACCAAATCTTTTATTATCCTCCCGCTATGCTGCCCGCATGGCCTTGGACCTTCAGCGCTACAAGGCGGTCGTCTTCGACATGGACGGCACGTTGCTGGACACCCGCATCGACTACCGCCGCCTGACCAAGCTCGTCTACGCTGAGATGCGCGCCATAGGCGTGCCGGAGGCCGTGCTCGACGAGAGCGGCTCCACCAAGTTCAACATCGAGAGCGGCGTCCGCTACCTGATCTCCCGAGGCCAAAAGGAGGAGCTCTACGCCATCGAGGGCCGGATCAACGGGCGCGCCAAGGAGCTGGAGATGGAGAACGCCGACGAGGCCCGGCCGATAATGGGCGCGCTGGAGCTCATGGCGCTGCTCAAGGATTCCGGCTACGGCCTCGGCGTGCTCACCCGCGGCAGCCGCGAGTACGCGGAGTATGTGCTGGAGCGCAGCGGGGCCATGCCCTACCTGGACGTGCTCGTCTGCCGCGACGACCATCACGAGAGCGAGGCGAAGCCGTCGCCGCGGGCGATGGAGCATGTCGCCGCAGGCCTGGGTGTCAGCACCGGGGACATCCTTTACGTCGGCGATCACTCCTATGACCTGCTCTGCGCCCGGGACGCTGGATCTGGCTTCGTGGCCGTGCTCACCGGCACCTACGACCGTGAGGACTGGGGGAGGACAGGGGAGGACATCCCCGTCCTGGACTCGGTGGCGGACATCATCGGGATGCTCGATCGCGATTGAATTGAAAGGGTGAGGGAAGCGGTTTGGACCGGAAGCTCACTCCAGCTTCACCTGGCGTGTCTTCTCCTTGTTGTGCTCGATATCGTCGAACTCGAAGCGGGCGATGTTGCGGTCGAAGGTCTTGTCCTGGGGGGAGTACTTCTTCACCGTCTCCATCAGCTTGAAGGCCACGCCCATCATGTTCTTCCCCAGCTCGATGCCGAAGCGGGTCTTGCCGTGCACCAGGTGGCCGGGGTTCATGACGTCGCGGGGGTCCATGCAGGTCTTGATGTCCTTCATCAGGTCGTGGGCGCCGCGGCCCCTGACCTTGGGCAGGTTGGCGGCGAAGAAGACACCCAGGCCCAGGGCGCGGCCGCCGTACTTGGCGGCCACGTCGCCCATGTAGCTGTTGTAGGCGAATCCGGTCATCCCCACGACCGTCTCGTTGTCCATGAAATAGTAGGGCATGAACATGGCGGTGCTGCGGTCGGCTATCATCCCGATGATGCCGCCGGCGTCCATCTTCAGGTCCTTGAATCCCTTGTAGCACTCCTCGGCGAAGTCGGACCAGTCGGCGACCGGCACCACCACCTCGGCGGGGATGGAGCCCACGCCCACCTTGCGGGCGCGGAATTCGTAGCAGCGCTCGTCCCACTCATGGGAGGCGATCTCGTAGCTCACCTTGCGGCCGCCGGCGGCCTCGACGATGGAGTCGATGATGCCCTCCTCCATCTCGATGAACTCCTCCGAGCCCTGCAGGGTGACGAGCATCAGGTTCTTCACGTCCGGCGCGTGCAGGCCTGCCTTGCGCTGGTTCTCGAAGTGCAGCTCGTCGGACCAGGCTATGTGCAGGGGCTCGACGCTGGGGTGCTTGACGATCTCGTTGATGGGCCCGCCGATCTGGGCGAGCCTGTCGAAATCATAGGCCAGGGGCTTCACCATGCCCATGGGGTGCAGCTTGAGGGTGACGGTGCCCACCACGCCGAGCGTCCCCTCGGCGCCGGTGAACAGCTGGTTGAGGTTGTATCCGGCCATGTTGTCGGCGAGCGCGTCGTAGCCGGTCTCGATGACGCTGCCGTCGGCGAGCACCACCTCCATGTTGCGGATGCTGTCCTTGGCGGAGCCGTACTTGAAGCCGCCGATGCCGATGCCGCCAGTGGACACCCAGCCCCCCACGGTGGCGCTGGGGAAGCTGCTGGGGTAGCATCCCAGCAGCAGGCCCTTCTTGGCGCAGGCCTCCAGCACGTTCTTCCAGGTGCAGCCGGAGCCCACCTTCACGTACATGTCCCTCTCGTTGATCTCGATTATCTCGTTGAGCCCGGAGGACAGGTCGATGAGTATGCCCCCGAAGACCGGCATGGAGCCGCCCAGGCCCCAGGTGGAGGCGCCGCGCGGGGTTATGGCCACACCGTACTTGTGGGCGATCATGACCACCTTGGAGAGTTCCTTGACGCTCTGCGGCCTCACCACCACATCGGGTATGTTCTTGAAGGCTATGCTCGTCTCCTTCGGCAGCGGAGCGAGGTCGTGGCTGTAGAGAAGCCTCTCCATTTCGCTGGTGTTCACGTTCTCCTTACCGATCGCTTCCTCGAGACGGGAAATCAATTCGGGTGTAACGGCACGGGATAGGTTGTCTCCCCCTTTCACTTTCATCTGGAATGTCCTCCTTGTAAACGAGATTACGAAACTTCCAGTAAATCAGTTCACCGTATATTAAGGCTTTGGGAATCTGGCTATCCTATTTCCCCGTTCCGGGGACGGCCCTTCTCCGCCTTTCCCGCGGCCGCTATCGAAGGCCTAGCGGCCCCCCCTCCGCCGCAAGACGGGGGGCGCATGACGCCGTCGCAGGGGAGGCCGAGCGCCTTTCTCAGCGCCCCGCCGTCAAGGCGGAAGAGATGGGTGCCGCAGCGGCAGTCGGAGCTGCCGAAGCCCTTGTGCGCCGGCTCCGCGCCGGCATCGATGAGGCGGGCGGCGAGGGAGCACTCTGTCGGACTCTCTCCGAGGAAGGCGAGGGCCAGGGATTCCGCGCTCAGGGCGCTGAGGCGGTCAATGTGCCAGCGCATGGCCTTGGCCTTGGAGAAGTGCCTGCCCACCCGTGCCTCGAGGCCGTTGCGGGCGCTGCCCGTGTAAGCGTACCAGCCGGAACTGAAGCGCAAGCGCCCCAGCGACCCCACCTCGGCCTCCGCATCGTCGCCGAGGCGCAGCAGCAGGATGTAGCTTCCCGGCGTGGCGCTCATGGGGAGTCGCGGTATTCGACCTCGGAGCGGGTCATGATCCTGATGATGGTGCTGCTCTCGCTGATGCGCGACGGGGTTATGCGGGCCACCTCCCCCAGGGTGCGTCCGAATACCTCCAGGCCCTCGAGCTCCTCGCGGTTCTCATGATAGGGTATCTTCACCCTGATGCCGTCCAGGTGGAGGACCACCGGCGCCGGGCGCAGGCTCTCCTGCACCGCCTCCATCTCCTCCAGGCGCTGCTTCACCTCCGCGGGGTGCACGAAGAGCGGGTCCTCCTCCAGCTCGATGCGCCGCTCCCTGATGATGTCCGCGGTCATGTCGGCTATCTCCACCAGCTTTTCGATCTCCTCGGCGCGGCGCATCCTCTCCGACTTGCGGCCCACGCCGCAGACGATGCCCTCGCAGTCCTCGTCCAGCCCCTCGGGCATAGGTCCGGACACCAGTATCACCGGCACGGTGATGTCGTCGAAGAGGTGCTTCTTCTCCTCCACGCATTTCTTGAAATTGCCCAGCACGAATATGGCGGCGTCGTACTCGTTGATGATGGCCTTCTCGTCGGCTGATATCTGGGAGGTCTCCTTGCCGCGGCCGCGGGCCAGGCCCATGACCACGGTTATCGCCCCGTACTGGCGGAGCTGCTCGGCGATGTCGCAGATGGGATGGGGCATGTGGTGCCTCCCCAGCGTGGGCCCCACCACGGCGATCTCGGTGCCGGCCAACGGCACCGACTTGATCTCCCCGCCCAGCTCGCGGGCGAGTTCCTTCACCGCCGGGGAGTCCTCGGCGGGCACCGCCATGGTTATGAGCATGGTCTGCGCCATCTGGCTCTTCTGCACCACCACGCCTCCTATGTCCTCCACCAGGTCTACCATCTCATCGTGGCGGTAGACGCCGCCGTCGAACATCATCACCTCATACATCGCCCTCGCCCTCCATCTCCTTGTGCAGCACGGCGGCCTCCTCCTTCAGCTCGGGGCGGAGTATGTTCTCCGACGCCAGTATGGTGACGGTGCGGGGGCCGCTCAGGTGATAGCGGGACTTCATCCCCTCCGGCAGGGTCCGCCACAGGGCGTCGATCATCTCGTTGCGCACCTTCTGGCCGGAGACCACCTCCATCCTCTTCAGCTCATCGACCTTCGCCCCCTTTATGGTCATCTCGAACCTGGTCCTCTGGTCAACGCTGTCCCTGCCGTAGGTCGACCAGAGCCTGCTCAGTATCGATGGGGCGTAGCGCTCGTCGGAGATGCGCAGCTGGACCTGCCCGCCCTCCTCCTTGACCTCCGCCACGTCGCTCATCGTCAGCCTCTCGGGGCGGCTGCGGAGCCTCACCGAGTATATGAAGGCGGGGTCCTCCGGACGCAGCACCATGCGGGCCTCGTCTATGGCCCGCGATTTGCCCATGTCCGCCAGTATGCGGCGGAACAGCTCCTCGTAGGCCTCAGTGCCGTAGTCGTCCGTCCCCATCACCGTCAGCTTCATGCTCAGCCCTCAAGGAAGCCCGAGGAGAGCAGCGCTCCCCCCACCGCGCCGATGAACTGCGAGTCGGGGGGCACGATGGGCGCCTTGCCCAGTATCTCGCCCACAGCGTTGACCATGCCGGATATCAGCGACGTCCCCCCCACCTGGATGACCGGGTCGCGGACATCGATCTCCTGCAGCTGCTGCTCGTATATCTGCTCGGCGACGCTGTGGCAGGCGGCGGCGGCCACGTCGGCGCGGGTGTGCCCCTCGGCGAGGGATGTCACCAGGTCCTGGATGCCGAAGACCGAGCAGTAGGAGTTCATGTTGATCGCCCGCCAGTCCCCCTCGTCGGCCAGGGCGCCGAGCTCGGTCACCTCCACCTTCAGGCGGCGGGAGACTATCTCCAGGAAGCGGCCGGAGGCGCCGGCGCAGATGCCGCCCATGGTGAAGTTGTCCGGTATCCCGTCGCGCACGGTTATGGCCTTGTTGTCCATGCCGCCGATGTCCAGTATCGTCGCCTCGCCCCGCTGCCGCTCAGCGAGCCAGACAGCGCCCTTGGAGTTGGTGGTCAGCTCCTCCTGCACCAGCTTGGCGTTCATCTTCTTGCCGATGGTGTAGCGCCCGTAGCCGGTGGTGCCGATGGCCTCCAGGTCGGAGAGTTTGAGCCCGGCCTGCTCCAGGGCATCGTTCAGGGTGCTCTCCGCTGATTCCAGCACCTCCCCTGAGGGGCCCCAGGACTTGCCGACGATCTTGTTGTCGACCATCACCACCGACTTGGTGGTGGTGGAGCCGGAATCGATGCCGGCGGTGATGCCTATCTGCCTCTCCCGGGCGAGGAGCTCCTTGCGCGACACGATCGTCACCAGGGCCTCCATCCTCGTCAGCAGCTGGTTGGCCTTCATCCTCTCGGTGAATGAGTATGTGACCACCGGCAGGTCGGTGTGCTGCTGGATGTACCTGCGCAGCTCGTTCCTCACCAGCGCGCCCTCGGCGCAGCGGAAGCAGGTGGCGATGAAGACCGCGTCGGCGTCGTAGCGCCCCTCGGCGAGGTGGATGGCGCGGGCGATCATCAGCTTGAGCTGCGCCGACACCGGGTTGAATCCGAAGTCGCGGATGGAGCGGTCGATCTCCGAGGTCTCCACGTCCGGATGCACCATCTTGGCCCCCACCGCGCGGGCGGCCTTCTCTATCTCGTACTGAACGCCGCTGTACTCGGTGCCGCAGGACAGCTGGGCTATCTTTATCATTGCAGCCCCTCCAGGAACTCCTTCACCTTGATGACCATGTTGCGGGCCTCCTCCTCGTCGTGAGGATAGTCTATCTCCAAGGTGGGTATGCCGCGCTTGCGCACCAGGTACTCCACCAAGAGGTTGGTGCGGTGGCATCCCACGCAGCCGAAGCTGTAGGGGGCGTCCTCCATTATTATCGCCGCCTCGGCCTCGTCGATCAGCGGCCCCCACACAGCCAGGCGGCCACGTATGCCGGATGGCACCTCTATGCCCGCGTAGTCGAGGCCCTTCTTGACGTCATCGAGGCTGACGTTCATGGGGGGCATGTCGATCTCCAGGTTGTCCACCCTCTCCTGTATGGTCGCCATCACGCTCAAGGGCTCGTGCCCGAAGCGCTCCACCAGATCGAACAGTATCAGGCTGTTCGGGGGATCGATGAATATTTTCAATCACTCACCTCCTCGCAGAATCTCTGCAGCTCCTTGACCGGCATCCGGGCCCGGTCCTCCTGCTCCTCGGCCTTCTCGCCCCGCAGGGCGCATTCAAGCCCCTTCTCCACCAGGGCCAGGTCCTGCCACTCCCTCTGCAGCTGGGAGAAGCCGGGGCGGGAGCCGTGCTGAGCGCGGCAGCGCTTCGGGTCCCCCAGGGGGAAGCCCCTTATCTTCGAGTATATCCCCAACGGGTCCAGCTTCTTGAGGTCCTCCATGACCTCCTTGACCGTCTCCGGAGTCCCTTCCAGCACCGCCCCGTAGCAGGTCTCCTTGACGGTGACCTCATGGCCCATCGCATAGACCGCCCGGGTTATCTGGTCGGGCGTTATCTCCGAAAGCGGGGAAATGACAATCAGCCTAGTCTCCCTCTTCATCGTTGCTCTCCTCCTTAACGTAAACGATCTGGCCCTCCTTGAGGCCGTCCATGAGGCGGTCGATGTCGTCGCTGAACCTGCCTACTATGTTGGTCCCGTAGGGCTCTTCGCCGGTGGGCCCGTAGTCATCGCTCCCCTCCAGCCTGATCCCGATGAGTCCGGCGTGGGGGCGCACCTGGTTCGTTATCCCGATCTGCCCCCGTTCGCAGCGGTCGAACTCGTTCTCGGGGTAGAGCGACTTCCCCCTGTCGTTGTCCCCCTCGAAGGTCACCATGGGCAGCCCTTTGAATGTGAAATGGACCTGCAGCGCGCCCACCGGCTTGTGGTCGAGGCCGGTCACCCGCTCCAGATAGCGGACGGTGCGGGCGGCGTTCTCCCTGTCCAGCCGCAATTTGAATATGTCCTCCGGCCGGGCGCCGACGGTTACGACCTTCCCCCCTTCCAAGGCCTCTATGGTCATCTCCGGGTCCTGGTCGACGATGACCGCGTCATCGCCCAGCTCGCCCTGGCGATCCTGCCCCACCCCACGTTCGGAGAGGAACGCCTCGCCCTCTGACTGCGTCATGCCCACTGAGAGCACCCTCTCCGGACGGGTGAGGACGGTGAGCTTATGGCCCTTCTCCGCCATCCTCAGGAGCGTGGTCCCCTGGACCACCTTCCCGACCTTCGTGTGCTGGTCGGAATGCTGCCTCCTCCTCTTGTAGAGGTATATCCTCCCCGCTCCGCGGCCCGCGGTCCTCACGGTGACGTCCATCTCCTGACGGACGCCGGTGACGCCGGGCTCGATGCCCTTGCTGAGGTTCTCCGAGCAGGAGAGGTAGGACTCGGTGCTGTCGTTGACGTTGAGCACGCCCTCGCGCAAGGTGACCAGCAGATGCTCGGCGGCCATCGGCGACCCGGTCTCCAGGTCCAGGGTGATGTGGCTCTCCACGGCCATGCCCGACTCGAGCTCCATGTCCAAGTCGACGGTGATCTCGGCGTTGTCGCTGGATGTCTCCTGGACGACGGGGCGTATCTCCTTGACGCCCTCCCCTTCGCGGACCTCGTCGAGCAGATGCCTCCCCCGGGTGACCTTGCCCACCCTGCCGCCGCCGGCGCCGTAGCGTCCGCGGTGGTCGTGCTTGCTGAACATCAGATAGGTGGTGCTGCTGTCGAAGCCGCCCAATGAGAAGAAGACGTCGTAGCGGCGGCGCATGTGCAGGCCCTTGTCCACGGGGATCTCGGTGGGGAACGAGCCCAATGCCATCACCTTGGAGGTGTTCCAGCGCACATTGTTGCCCAGCAGCGATTCGAAGAGCCCGCGCCATATCTCGGCGTCGGGCGAGTCGTCGACCCTGATGCGCATCGTCCCCCTCTCGAAGACTATCTCGTACTCATCGGTCCTCTGCTCGGCGAGCTCGGTCGAGATCAGCACCGAGACGGCGGCGCCGGGACGATGGGGCTCCCCTTCCAGCACGTCGCGCAGCGTGCTGCCCTCGGGGAACTCCCTCTCCGTGCCGTTGACCTTGATCTTCATGTCTGTGCGCCTCCGCGCTCACTCGTGGGGGATCATGGACTGGATCTTGGAGACGATCTCGTCCAGCTTCTCCTGGCTGCAGGTGACTCCCCGCACCACGCCGGTGACTATCTCCACTATCTCCCCCTTGGTGTCGATGTCCTCCTCCCGGGGCATGACCGTCTTGGTCCTCACCCCGATGGCGGCGAAGTCCTCGTAGTCCACCGGGCACTGCGCCACCACCATGGCCGGGATGTCGACGTTGCGCAGTATCAGCCTCGCCTTGTAGATTATGTGCTTCCTGACGTTCCCCAGGTGGATGAGCGCCACCTTGAACTGCTGGATGCGGGCGGCCTCTATGGGGTCGAGGCCGAAGTAGGAGCCGGTGCTCACATCGGGGGCGTCGGCGGGGACGCCCGAGCCGGCGTTTATCACCAGCACGCTGGTGTCTATCCCTTCCTCGCGGAGGGCGTAGGTTATCTCGCAGACCGGCTTGGTTATGTGCCTGCGCCCCGGGCCCATGGCGATGGCCACCACATCGCGTCCGCTCTCCGATATAGTCGCTCGGGCGGCGAGGCCGCCTCCAGTGCCCAGGCCGCGTGACTCACGGCACTCGACAAAGCTGAGATGCCTTCCGATTCGCTGCTTCAAGCTGAGCCACCGTCTTTGAACTCGTCCAACTTGCCATGCTCAGTCAGGTAACCGACTATGTCTTCGGGCGTCCCTTCGGCGACTACCTTGCCGCCCTCCATCAGGGCCGCCCTGTCACAGCAGTTCATGACGAAGTCCATATCGTGGCTGACCACTATAAACGTTTCACCCAGGTCCCTGCGGGAGTCGACGACCGCCTGGGCCACCGCCATCTTGGTTATGGGGTCCATCGTCCCGGTGGGCTCGTCGAGTATGATTATCTTCGGCTCCTTGATGAGGACCTGCGCGAAGGCTATCCTCTGCTTCTCGCCGGTGCTGAGCTTCTCCGGGTAGGAGTAGAGTATGCGCTCCATGTCCCTCTCCGGGAATCCGGCGCTGCGCAGCACCTGGATGGCCTTGACCTTGGCCAGCTCGGCCGGCATCTTCATGCCGATGCAGGTGGTGAGGTTCCTCAGTATGGTGTCGAAGGGGTAGAGGGTGTACTCCTGATGCAGCATCCCGAT
This sequence comes from Methanomassiliicoccaceae archaeon, assembly GCA_003550345.1. Lineage (GTDB taxonomy): Archaea > Thermoplasmatota > Thermoplasmata > Methanomassiliicoccales > Methanomethylophilaceae > PWHV01. The sequence continues at coordinate 30,627 of PUJZ01000032.1, read as the reverse complement.
GTAGGGCGTGGCGCGGCCCCTGCCCGCCTCGCCGGTCACCGACATGTCGATGAACTCGTCGCCGATGTTTATCTCCACCTTGCCGTCGGTGGCGGGGGTTATGCCCGCTATCATCCGCGAGGTGGTGGTCTTCCCGGCGCCGCTCAGGCCCACCAGGGCGAAAATCTCCTTCTCCTTGATCTCCATGTCCACGCCGTCCACCGCCTTGACCACGCCGCGGACCACGGAGAAGAAGTACTTCTTGGCGTTGGTGAGCTTGATGATGGGCTGGCCTGTCTCCACGTCCTCGCTGCGCACGAAGTCGTACTCCTGCATGAACTCCTCGACTATGGTGGCCGGGTCGCCGATGTCCTTGACCTCCCCGGCGTCCAGCCATATGGCCTCCGACGCCATCCTCTCTATGGCCTCCGGCCAATGGGAGGTCACCACCAGGCCGATGTTGTCCTCCTCCACCGTCCGCACCAGGGTGTCATGCACCATCTCCGCCGTCTGAGGGTCCAGGGTTCCGGTGGGCTCGTCCGCCAGCAGTATCAGCGGGTCCTTGGCGAGCTGCCGGGCGAGGACTATGCGCTGCTTCTCGCCGCCGGAGAGGTCCCTGGCGATGTGGGTGGTGCGATGGGTCATGCCCACCAGCTCCAGCAGCTCGATGGCCCTCTCCACTTTCTTGTTCTCGCGCATCCTGTCGCCCAGGGCCTCGAAGAGGTTCTCGATGACGGTCTTGTCGCCGAAGAGGGCGAAGGTCCTCTGCAGCATGATGGCGATCCTGTTGCGCACCGCCTGTCGCAGGGGGTCGCGCTCATCCAGGGACCAGAAGTCCACCTCTTCCAGAGTGGTCTCGTTGCCGCAGACGCCGCAGGGCTGCCCCTCATAGGGGTGCTCCGCCCTCCGGCAGGACTCGCAGTAGTTGATGCGGTATATGATGCTGCCCTCGTCGGGGAAGTAATCCTTGGAGCCGCGCAGCATGTGGATGAAGACTGACTTCCCCGCCGCGCTCTTGCCTATAAGACCCAGGGGCTTACCGGAAACTATGGTGGTGGACAGGTTGTCCAGGACCTTGTTCCCATCGAAGGATTTGCTAACACCCTTAACGATTATTAAAGGTACTGGCTCAAGAGTCATTATGCTCCTTTAACGTTTAGTCCGATTAAAAAGGTTGTCTAATCAAGTGTTTAGTGGTTGCACACAGGTTTTATAACGTTGGATGGTATGTACAGCCATATGCCTCCCTCCTTGTACAGGGACGACAGGCCAGGCGGACCGATTCCAAAATTCTCTGACTATCATATCTGGAAATGCCTGAAGCTGATCAGCTCCTCCGGCCCGGTGGGGAGGAAGAGCCTGGCCGCCGAGCTCGGCATCGGCGAAGGGAGCACCCGCACCATCCTCGACCGTTTGGTGGACGAGAAGCTGGTGGACGTCAGCCGCAGCGGCGCGTCCCTCACCCGCCGCGGCAAGGAGGTGATGAGGAACTCGATGATCGAGGTGCGCCCGGTGGAGGACATGGGCGTCACCATAGAGCGTTGCAACGTCGCCGTGAGGGTCCCCAACAGCGCCCACCGTCTGAGCTACGGCTGCGAGCAGCGGGACACCGCCATCAAGGCCGGTGCCAAGGGGGCGACGTCGCTCTTCTGCCACGAGGGGAGGGTCTACTTCCCCGGCGACCGGCAGCCGGTGGCGCCTGATGTGGAGTCGGGCCTGAGGAGGCATTTCAAGGTCAAGGACGGCGACGTGCTGATAATCGGCACCGCCAGCGATTTCGACAGCGCCGAGGAGGGGGCCGTCACCGCCGCCCTGGAGCTGACCGGGCAGATGCGCAGCCGCAAGACGCTCAGCGACATACTGTCCTCCTCGGGCGAGTCGGACGAGCTGGTCAGCCTGGCGATGGCGATACATGAGCTCATCGGCCGGCTGCCCCTCTGCGCCCGCAGCCGCGACCGCTTCGGGGTGAGGATAGAGGACGGCAAGGTGATCGACCACGCCTACACCGGCCCCATACTGGAGGAGGTGCTGCGCCAGGGGGTGGCCATCAGGATGAAATCCACCTCCGGCCCCTACAGCGGCATCCCGATAATCGCCGTCCCCGTGGAGATCGACGAGAGGGTCATCGCCGCCATCGGAGTGGTGGACATCACCAAGGGCGCCGTCTTCGAGATGATCGAGCGCATGAGGAAGGGTCTGAAATGAGCGTGACGCTCGAGGTGGACGCCGGCGCCTGCCAGATGAGGACGGTGATCAGGGCGAGGGAGGAGGGCGGCCGCATAGCGCTGGACATCGACAGCGATTGCCCCATGGTGAGGAAGCTGGCCTCCGAGCTGGGGGACCTCGACCCCTTGGACTGCGTCAGCGCCCCCATATCCAAGAACCCGGTGATATGCGCCGCCGACGACTGCATCAAGCACGCCTCCTGCCCGGTGCCCACCGCCATAATCAAGGCCGCTGAGGCCTGCTGCGGGCTGGCGGTCAAGAAGGATGTCAGTATGGCTTACTCATCGTCCTCGATGTAATGGTCTATCAGTTCCGACCAGATGACCGCTGAAGGACCGACCAGGTACATGGCGACCTCGAAGGCCTCCATGAGCTCCTTCTTGGTGGCGCCGGCCTCGAGGGCGGCGTCGCCATGGAACTCCAGGCACTTCTCGCATTTCAGCGTCGCCGAGATGGCCGCCGCGATAAGCTCCTTCTCCCTCACGCTCAGCTCGCCCTCCTTGAAGACCTCCCTCTTGTAACGGTGGAGGGCCTTCATCAGCGAAGGGTCCTTCTTCCCCAGCAGGAGCAGGCTCATGGCCAGCTCATTGCCGTCATGTCTTTTATACCTTGTTTCCATTCCGAAAGCATGGTGGACAAGAACGCGGTGCTCGGCACCCTGCGCTCCATGGACGGCGTGGAGAAGGCCTTCCTTCTGGACCAGGAGATCCTGGAGAGGCTTCGCCAGGAGGAGAAGGGCGTCAAGGCCATCATGGACATCTCCGTGCGCAACGACGGCTTCAACGCCGCCCTGGAGAGGGAGCATGTCGCATGCATCATCAAGAACACGCGCTTCCGTCCGCCCCCCGAGCCCACAGTGCTGCTCCAGGACGACGAGGGCACCGTCATGGGCATAGAGGTCTTCCCCCACACCCGGGGCGAGTACGATGAGCGCGAGGACGTGTTCTGGCTATCCGAGGACTTCGTGGTCTTCCCCGGCGTTAAGGCGGCCAGGCAGGAGTTCTTCGTCATGCCCCCCGTGTCCTTCCCCGAGCTGGACGAGAGCCTGGGATGCAGGGACGTGGTCTCGTGCAGCCCTTCGCCCACCAGCGATGTGATGATCAAGGAGCACTACGGCCTGGAGGACGACCCTCGGCTGGCCAGCATACTTGTCGCATTCAACAGTGCCGATCACTCGTAGACCGACACTTCCTTCTTCAGCTCCTCCAGGTTCTTGGAGAGGAAGGCCATGTCCCCGACCAGGTTGACATCGTCGGTCTTCACCGCTATCAGCGGCGTCTTCCCCAGCAGCCCCTTCTTGAGGCCCAACGGCTCCACCATGGTCTTCTCCACACGGACCTTGAGGTTGGTTATGCGCCAGTCCTCCTCCAGGTCCACGGACAGAGATTCGGCGCTGCCCACGCTGAGGTTCTCGGAGGTGACGACGGTCTTGCCGATGAAGGTGGAGAGCGTGGCGATGTTGTCGCTGTCCGGGACCACGATGTCCTTGACGCAGGAGAGGTCGCAGCCGAGAAGGACTACGTCGGAGGCCTTGGCGGTGCTGCCCACCGGGATGAGGGCGCTACGCCCCTTGCCGATGGCGAGCTCCTTCTCCAGGCCCTTGTTCAACGAGACCCTGAACTGGGTCACGGTCCATTCCTTGTGGTCGTACTTCAGGTCGCTTATGGTCCCAAGGTTGCGGGCGTCGGCGGTGATCACCAACATCCCGACTAGGTCTTCGTAGCTCCTCCGATACATGATGCCTTCTCCTGACTATGGGATGCATATGGTCCGCGGAGGTTATAAAAAAAATGGATAAATGGTAAAGGGTTTCAGCCTAGCCGCCGCCTGAAGGGGTGTAGCCGCTAACGTCCACATCCTTCAGGTGCTTCTGGAGCTCTTCGATGCTGCGCATGGAGGAACTGGTGTCCACCACGCGCTCCTTGTAGGAGGATTTCCGGTACTCGCTCTCATCGGCCGCTTCCAGGCATCGGGTGTCGTAGTAGAGCTTGGTCTGGTCGAGCAGTGCCCACACCCTGCCTCGCTCCTCCTTGACATCGTCCACCTTTCCCACGGTGCCGGTGGGTCTGTAGCGGTATATCTCTCCTACTTCCATCGCTCGCTTCACTCCATTATGACGGCTGTCCGCTCGCCGGCGGGCTTGAACTCCCTGAGGCCGCCGCGTCCGAACTCCTTGGTGACGTTCGCGAAGTCGAACACCAGCGAGGGGTCGGCGAAGGCCACCCTGATCAGCGGGTTCACGGTGAAGGCGTCCCCGCGCGCGGCGTGGGCGGCCTTCGGTATCCCCGTGTATCCGGACAGGTGACCGACGTTCATGGCGTAGTTCGGGTAGTTCGGGCCCCTCAGCTCCATGGGCAGACCCTCGTCCGACCTGTAGGCCAGAGAGTTGCAGGAACCGCACTGGTCCTGCAGGTCGTATCCGTAGAAGCCGAGCCTGCCTGTCCTCTCCTTGTGCTGGAGCATGGACAGGTACCACAGGTTCACACCGCAGTCGGCGACACCGGTCGCGAACGATCCGGCGATGCCAGTGGCGGCAGCGGCCACGGTCGCCCTCTGGGAGCCACCGAAGTGGGCCTCCATGGCGGCCGGGTACCTCTCGTACATCTCGAGGGCGTAGGTGTTCACCTCGTCGCCGAGCTCCATCAGCTTGTCGAAGTCGTTCGGGTCCGTCTTGCAGAACCCGCCGTACTTGTCGTTGATGATGTCTATGGCGGTGTAGGTGTAGTCCTCGAGGATGTTGTCGGTGTAGGCGGCGGTGGAGTACTGGGTGAAGCCCACTCCGCCGGACATGTATCCTCCCAGGTAGATCTGGTCGAAGACGACGGCGCCCAGGGCGACCGCCTCGAGGGCGGCGCGTCCGGGGTCGTCGGGCTTGATCCTGTCCGACTGGGTTATGTCAGCCATCACACCGAAGGGTATGCCTCCGGGCTCGTTGGGGGCCCTGGCACGCCGAGCGGGCATCATCGTGCCCATGTTGATGCTCATGTGCTTCGCAGCATAGGCGAAGTCGGCGATGGCCGCCTCACCAGCAGCCAGCTTGTAGGAGCTGATGAAGGCCATCGAGATCTGCATGGCAGACCAGCGGGAAACGGTCCCTCCGTCCATCACGCGGCCCACTATGGTGGGCACCCTGACGGCCTGGAAGAGGCTGTTCCCTATCGCCTTCTTCAGCTGCTCAGCGTGGTCCTTGCTGAAGAGCTTGTTGATATCGATGCAGTATGCGTCATCGATCTCGTCCATGAGCTCATCGTTGCCGCTGTACACCTTGACGTACGAGTCGTAGGCCAGGGCGGGGTTGATCTCCGCCATGTGCTCCTGAACGACAGCGCCGCCGGGCATGGTGTGGTTGACCGTCTCGAGATAGTGGTTGATGGTCTCAGGAGTGACCTCCTTGCCCAGCCTCCTCTCGATGGTCTGGTGGGGCGAGTCGAGTCCGACCAGCACAGTCCTCCTGATGTCGTCCCAGGCCTGCTGCATCGCCGGGTTGTTGATGCAGTGCAGGTCGTCAGGCTCGACATATATGTCAGTGTGGGCAAGCTGGTAGGGCATCCAGTTCCTCTGTCCCAGAGGAACGCCGATGTCCTGGTTCATCATGGGTATGCCGCGCTCCTTGGCTATCTTGTTGGCGGCCTCCACGAACTCCCTCTTGCGGGCGGACTGCTTCCATCCACCGAACTGGTAGAACTTGGTGTTCACAGCGGTGGGGTCTTCCTCGAACTTCTTCTTGCACGCCTCGATGAATAGTTTCTCTTTTGCCATTCTTCACACCCCCTTTACCTTGAAGGGCTGGAATCCAGCGAGGGTCCTGAGCTTGTGTATCCTCAGGCCGTACATGCTCACCTCGGCGTCGTCCCTCATCCCCACGCCGTCGGCGCGGAAGATGGTGGTCCTCTTCTTGAGGTCCTCCATGTCACCAGGCTTGCCGACGGATATCCTCCTGTCGAGGGGCAGGGCGACCTGGTCCTTCACGTAGACGACCTCGCCCTTGTCGGCGTCCCACTCGTACCTCTGCCAGGCGTCGAACATCAGGCCGTTCTCGTCGAGACGGCAGGCGTGACCGTGGACGGTCGCGCCCCTGATGCCGGTCAAGGCAGGGTCGAATGTCTCATTCTCTATGAGCTCCTTGGCGATGACCTCGAGGTCCCTCTCCCTCATCTCGATGATCTGCCTTCCGGACAGGGTACCGGTGTCGATACCGCGGAAGCGGGACAGATACATCCAGGCCCTCTGATAGGGCGATATGGGGGCGAAGTAGACGGAGTCAGTGAACTGAACGTACCTGACCCTGTCGCCCTTCTTGGCTCCCTCTATGGGCTCCACCAGCTGCCTTATGGGACAGTCGGGCTCGCTGCCCTCCTCGAGAGGAGGGTGCATGGCCTTGTAGTCCTCGCCGGGCTGGCGGTGTCCGAGGATGCGTACAACGTCTTCCATTGCCATCTCTCGGAGTTTCTTCAGGTTCTCCTTGGGATCCATGTACCTGCGCCTGTTGACGGCAGGGGTCGTGGTTCCAGGATAGAACTGTCTCTTGTAAGCCATTTTTAACACCTCAATCCTTTCATATAATCAGTCAAGGTCGGACGATATTTCGTGTACCTTCCTACCTCCAGGTCGTATCCGAACGGTATTTTCTCGTCGCAGATCTCGCGGATCCGCTCCACCGTCTCCTCCACAGCGTCATGGCTGTCCAGCTCGAGGAAGAACGAGCCCACCAGCATGGTGAGCTCGACCTCGCTCTCGCCGAACTTTATGGCCTTGCGCTCGGGATGGTTGACGGGTATCCCTCTGTTAGGGCCGCTCTTCACGGTGACGGGCAGGCCCTCGCCGTGGATGTTGATCTGCCTAACGTTGGGAACCGAGTTCAGAGCGTTCAGCACCTTCTCCGTCGTCTCTGCTCTGAGCAGACGGTTGGTGAATATCTTCACTTCGGGGAGAGGCTCCCCGGCGTAGCTTATCCTGGAGGTGGAGGTCTTGAACATCATCACACCTTGTCCTTGATTTTCTTCGCCTCCTCGCCGACAACCTGCAGTGGCTGTGAGAACTCACGCAGTCCACCGAAGACGTCGCTGATCAATCCGGACGTGGCCTCAGCCGAGAAGGTCTGAGTGCCGCCGTCCAGGCAGTTCGCTGCGGTAACGGCCGGTATCAGCACACCCTTGGAGTGCTTGGTGACCACGTGGTTCCCGTGGAACAGACCAGGCCCTCCGCCACCATAGATGGAGTGGCTGAAGAAGGACATACCGACACAGGTACCCATCGCCCTTCCGTAGTCAGGCGAGGGCAGTCCGGTCTCGTGCTCGATTATGTCACCGTAGTACAGCACAGTGGAGGGCACACCCTGGGCGGCCCTGGCGGCTCCTACGTTGACCATAACGGCGGCGACCATGCCAGCGGAAGCATAGGCGTTCCACATGTCGAGGTCGTCGGTGGTGTACACGTTGTATCCGGACTTCAGGGTCTCCTTGACCTTGATGACCTTGTCCTCGATGGCTCTCTCCATCAGGGACTCGACGACGGTGCCCACGGTACCGGTCTTGCCGTTCTCCTTCACCATGTCGTAGACCATGTTGTTGGCGTTGAGCCCCTGGTACGCGAGCGCGAGCAGGTGCCCCCTCTCGAAGGGGCCGATAGCATCGCCCATCTCGAAGGCGCCCAGCTGCTCGAACAGCGATGACAGGGCGACACCCTGCATGGCGTTGCGGCCCACCAGGGCGACGACGTGGTTGGACATGATGTTCCTCAGCGCATAGCCAGCACCCTCGTTGTTCTGGGGGACCTCGAGAATGCTCTTGAGGTTCGAACCCATGAAGGTCAGGCTCTGCGGGTATCTGCCCCACACGGCGCCCTTCACCATGTTGGCCTTGTACATCGGTATGTCGAACTCATCGATGATGGCCTGGGTGGTGGCAGCGGCGACGGCGGTGAAGCCGGTGGTGTATTCGACTCCCGCCTGCAGTCTCTCCTCAGGCGCAACGACGACTATCTGCTTGCCGTCTCGCATTACCTCGACGACAGTGCCGTCACCGTTGGTGACCTGGACCATTTCCTTAATAGCTTTGGCGACTTTGTCCGCGTTGGCCACGATCGGTACGTCGATCTCCTTGCCCCTGATTATGCAGCCGTCCCCGCCCATCGATCCAGTCTTGAGAGACTTCTCGATTCCGGCGAGGTTTATGGCCACGGTCCTCTTAGTCATGGAGGCGATCTTCTGGATCGCGCCATTTCGCAACGGACTGATGGCTTCCAATGGCACATTGCTCTCGATGAGCTTGCCACGGTCGTCATACAAGTCTATTACGTCCTTGTATTTTGCCATTTATTACCTCCGTATCTTTTTCGTCGACGGGCGGAATATAACGTAAGCAACGCTACGTCTCACCCGTCGGTCCCCTTGCGCTTTCTGTAAAAGGGATTAACCCATATAAACTAATTGATGGACATCTCATCCATCCATGATAACGATAGTTTAGCGGCGGGGAGGAGCCAGACATCGCTGATTTAATATATTACAATATACAAATATAATAAAATCAACGATTGTTAGTATTTAAATGGACGCACAGTGCATCCACCCCTAGAACGCCTCATCTGCCTGGCGGGGGCCAGAGCCCTTTGAGCCTGGGGCCCTCGCGCTCAGGGTCCATGGTGAAGACCTCGAGCCCCGGGATCACCATCCTGACCACTGGCACGCCGATCTCCTCGCGGGTGAGGTCGGCCGCCACCGCCATGTCGAAGCCGCTGTCCACCAGCATCTGCAGCACCACGAACAGGTCGTCGAGCACGTAATCTGTGTCCAGCCTCTCCATCTCCGAAAGCCTGAGCTCCCGTCCCGAGGGGAAGAACCATTCGCGGTTCAACTGCTTGACCTTCTTCAGGCCCATCTCCTGGATGCGGGAGCTCCTTTTCGGGTCGGCCTTCACGCCGTGGAGATGGGTGGTGCGGCTCTGGGCCGCCTCGGTTATCGCCCTGAGGGCGGCGGTCTCCGGGTCCAGATGGGTGCCCACGCCGATGACCAGCATCTCCGGGTCCTCGGTCTCGAGGTCCTCGGCGGCGGCGCCGATGGTGGGGACGCCGATGTCGCTCGTCAGGTCCTTGAGGTGCATCCTCACCCCGTTCTCCTCGCAGCGCTCCAGCAGCTCAGCGCAGAGCGAGCCTCGATCGTCCACCACCACGTCGGCGTTGACGAAGCGGCGGTGGTCGCATATGGACCAGGCGTCCCTCTCGATCAGCTCCAGCACCGCATGGAGGATCGCCTCCTCCATGGTGTTCCCGGAGGCGATGCCGTTGGTGTGGTAGCGGAAGAGCTGCAGGTCCCCCTGACCATGATAGGGGTGGAAGACGGCGTTGGCCGGCACCCAGGCCTCCTCGTTGCGGAAGAGGTCGAAGCCCTTGGTCCAGGCCACGGGCTGGTGCATCACATAGCTGTGGGTCCTCAACGGGAGTATGAGCTCGCGCGGGTCGACGATGAGGCCGCGGGCGGACATCTCCTCCACCGTGGCGCGCACGATGACGTCCTCAGGCCTGGGCTCGGCGGAGTAGCGCTCCATCGCCTCCATCACCGCCGACGCCATGGCCTGCTCCCGGCTGGGGCCTTTGCCGTTGAAGTTGCTGCCCACGCCCTCAGGGGCATTGGTCCAGGAGACCGACCAGACCGGTATGCCGATGCGGTCCACGGGGCTGATGTCCTGCAGGTCCACCATTCCGGCCTTCTCCAAAAGGGGGAGGGCCCTCTCCACCGTCTCCGCTGGCGGGATGGTGCGGTGGCCGCTGTCGCAATGGAACTTCGGCTCCCTGGTCAGTCTCATGTGACCGGGAAAGGGGAGGATGATAATAAGATGTTCGACATCAGCGGTTGTCGCGCTGGTAGATGTTGATGTCGGAGTTGGGGTCCACCTCGATCCTCTCCACCAGGATGTCCACCTCCACGTTGTAGATGTTGGCGATGACCAGGAAGCGCTCCTGGATGAGCTCGTAGAGGGAGTCCACGGAGGAGGTGAAGAGCTCCACCACGATGTTGTGGTCGCCGAAGGACTTGTAGATGTTGGAGACCTCGGGGAAGCGCCTGAGGTCCTCGATGACGTTGTGCACCGAGGACCCTATCACCTCGATGGAGAGCAGGGCGCGCATGAGGTTGAGCTTGGACGGGTTGACCTCAACCGAGTAACCGGTGATGACCCCGTCCCTCTCCATGCGCGAGAGGCGCCTGGACACGGTGGCCTTGGAGATGTCCAACTGCTCCGCTATCGCCCCCATGCTCACCCGTGAGTCGCTCCGCAGGCATCTCAATATATCGAAGTCCTTCGAATCCATATCTTTGATATTTGCAACAACGTTGCATATGCTCGTTCAATATTCTCACTATATGATACTTTGTTTCACAAAATACTTGAGATTATTAAACTTTGTCGTAATTATGTTGAAAAAATAAGATGTTTTCCGCTCAATCCCGCTTGGCCTTGCCCATCACGCCTTCCGACATCTCCGCCAAGGCCTCCATCATGGAGGGGATGATGCTGTAAGGGACCCCTGCCAGCATCTCATCGGCCGCCAGCTCTGTCCGCTTGCGGCATCCGAAGCAGCCCAGCGACAGGTTGAGCGTCCCCTCGTTCAGCGGCCTCGCCACCGAGTCCACGCAAGCGGCGTTGTAGGGGGCGGTGTTGCTGTCCGCCCTCCCCCCCTCGTGATAGAGGGACAGGGGTATCAGCCAGTATAACCTCTCCGGAATGTCCGTGAAGACCACCACGTCGGGCTCGAACTCGGCGTCCTTCAGAGGGGCCACCGCGGTGTGGGTCACCTTGAAGGGTATCTCGGAGCGCTGCTCCACCATCCTCTTCGACGCCTCAGCGCTGCCGAACATCCCCGCGCTGTGGTAGAAGTCGCCGCTGGCGGTCTTCTCCGGCACGGCGCACATGCCCAATGCCGAGGCGCCGTTCCTGCAGGAATGGTCATCTATGGAGAGCAGCAGGCCCTCCCCATTGCGGGCCGCCATCACCGACTGGCAATGGCTCATCTGCTTTTCCGGCCGGCGGAGGCCGGCGGGGGGCCCCTCGCCCTCGCGCAGCAGCCTGACCGCCACGGGCTCATGGCGCAGCATCAGGGCGGACTTCAATCTCTCAGCTATGTCCCGGTTGCTCATCGGCTCACCGATGATTCCATGATGTAACGGGGTTTAAATGGTTTGCATCGGCGCTCACTCCCGCTCATCGACCTTGAGGTCATAGAAGTTGTACACCTTCTCGGGGCAGACCATCTCGCAGTGCTTGCAGGCGGTGCCCAGGCACTTGTCCGTCTCGATCACGATGCGGAAGCCTCCCTGCTCGTCGTCCTTCTTCACCTTGAGAGCCCTCTCCGGGCAGGTCTTCTCGCACTTGCGGCATCCGATGCATCCAGGGAAGTTGGCGTTCATGATGACGCCCACCTCCTTCAAGGTGCGCAGCCCCTTGTCGCCCACCTCGGGGATGTCGCTCTTCACGGTGCGCACCACCTGCTGCGGGCGGCGCATCGGCGGCAGCGGCGGGAGGCCGTGCAGCTGTATCATCTCGTTGAACATGTCGCTGTCCATGCCCTCCAGCCAATAGGCTATCTCCAGCACGTACATGTGCTCGAAGGTCTTGTTGGTGGCGAACATGATGTGGTTGGCGGCGATGGAGTCCGCCACCTCCTGCATGTGGTCCAGGGTCTCGGGGTCGCGGAGCAGGTCGTGGGCCATCATCAGGGAGGTGTTCCCCAGCTGGTAGACCTTGTCCAGGACGCGGGGTATCATGCCGCAGGTCTGCGCCTTGATGGCGTCCACATAGGTGCCCGAGGCCCCGGCCATGTACATCACCGGGACCTCCTCGTCCTTGATCCCCACCTCATGCATCAGGGTGCGGTGGCCGGCGCGTATGGCCCCCATCGCCTTACCCGCCTCGGTGACGTCGTTCTCCGAGAAGCGGATGCCGTCCATCATGTGCAGGTGCCTGGACGGGGTGGCGATCTCCGGCAGCCTTATGAGCTCCGATTCCAGGCCCAGGGCTATGGCGGCGACGACGCCGGTCCCGGTGATGCCCAGGGCCTTGATCGGCTCCAGCCTCATGGTGGCCCCGGTCACCGGGTCGACATTGGCGGCGAGGGTGGGCTTGAGGTCCTCGTCCAGGACCAGATTTCCCCACTTCCCGTCTTCGTTGAGTGTCAGGTCGGAGACCGCATAGGGCGCGGCCAGCATGCCGGCGGCGATGGACTGCCCCTCCATGGCGGGCCCGGCGGCGGCGGAGCCGGAGTACAGCTCCCCGTCATGGAACAGGCCCATCTCGGCGTTGGTGCCGTAGTCGGTGACCATGCAGGTCTCGTCGCGCTCCAGCAGGCCGGACTTCATGATCATCGCCAGGGCGTCCGCCCCGATCTCGTGCCTTATCGCCGGGGGGATGATTATCTCCGTCTCGCTCCGTAGGCTGGTCAGCTCCAGGTCCCCGGCGGTGATCACATGCCCGCGGCGGGAGGGCCTGACCACCCCCAAGGCCTCGAGCTTGTTCTGGCCCGCATAGGCGAGGTCGCGGATCTCGATGTTCTCGAACAGGGAGAGCTGGATGGGGTTGCCGCAGACCGAGAGCCTCCGCACATCGCCGAAGTCGACGTCCAGCAGCATCAGGAGCTCATCGACGGTCTGCCTGATGATGCGATGGCCGATCTCGGCCCCGTTCCCTATCCAGAAATGAAGGTGGTCCATCACGTTGGCGCCCGGCAGGGGGTGCCGCATCGTGATGGCGGTGGAGACTATCTTGGCGTCGCGGTCAAGGTCGACGAGATGCGCCCGGTAACCGCTCGTTCCCAAGTCAAGAGCTATTCCGTAAGCCATGAAGCTACCTCGTAGGGGGAATGGTGGACGGCGTTAAGAACATTTGCCATCGACCAGAGGGGACGGGCGCCGCGGCGCGGAGCGCAGGGGGAGGCCTCCTGTTGATGGTAAAAATTGAGGGAAGGTGTTTGGTGCTCGCGTTTATCCCTTGACGGACTTGACGAGGGCGGCGAGGTTCTCCATGGATATGAGGGCGGACAGCCCGCAACCGGGAGAGACCACGTTGAAGCCGGCCTCGGCGACGGCCTTGCCGTGCCTGATGACGTCCTCGGGGGTTCCCTGCAGCAGCGGGTTCACGCAGCCCACGTTGCCCACCAGGCCAGCCCTGCCAGCGACCTTCTCGACGCCCTTGGCGGGGTCGACCTTCTCCTCGATGGAGAGGGTGGTGACGCCGGTGGCGATCATGTTGTCGATCAGCGGGTAGGTGTCACCGCAGATGTGCAGGCAGGAGAACGCGTCCTTGACGGCGGCGAGGCTGTCCTTCAGGTACAGGCCCACGTAGTCGTCGAACATGTCCGGCGACAGCAGGTCCGTGGACGCCGAGGGCTCGCTCATCTGGATCACATCGGCTCCAGCGTCGGACAGGGCCTGGGAGTACGCCTTGCATATCTCGTTGGAGGCCTTGACCCACTTGTGGACCTCGTCAGGGGACATGATGATGCCGAAGACGAGGTTCTCGGTCTCCACCAGGTGGCCGGCGACGGTGAACGGTCCGGTGTTGCCGGCGATGACCGGGTATTGGTCTCCGTACTGCTCGGACAGTATGCCTATGGCCTCCAGCACCGCGGCGGGGCGGCCGGTGTTCAGGAACTCCTCGGGAGCCAAGAGGTCGGGCTCATCGAACTCGTCCATCATGGGGTTCATCTTGAAGGGGTGTTCCTTCAGCATCGGGGTCCTGTCCTTCTTTCCAGGGTCGACGGTCGCGCCCAGGGCCTCCACCTCGGCGGTGAGGCAGAACGGGGCCCTTACGGCCTCGAACCCGAGCAGGTCGGCCTGCCCGGCTCCGAGCTTGGCCATCAGCTTGGGGTCCATGTGCGCGTCGGGCCAGTAGACGTCCAGGGCCTCCATCTGCCCGATGGTGGCGCTCTGGGTGAACACTGCCACCGGCGGCCTGTCGAGTTCTTCCAGTCTCAGTGCAGCAAGCACCCTCTCTTTGGGAGTCATGTCAGCCAAATCAATCTCCTCCGTTTGTCCCAAGTATGGGATTCAGTTATTTAATATCGTTGCAATATCGATTGTTAACGTCCTTAACATCGGTGTCTGGCATGGGCGGATCGGCCACCACCCGGACGGTGATCTCCGCGAAGTTCATGCCCCTGCTCCCGGTGTCCTCCCAAGCGCCCCAACCGCCCTCGACGGCGCGGTTGACCTTGACCTTGGAATGGACCTTGATGTTCTTCCCCCCCGAGGCCTGGACCCGGGTCTTGAGGTGCCTGGTCAGGCTGGAGCGGCAGTTCTCCACCGCTGAATCGAAGTGGTTGTACTCCATGGGCCCGATGAACGGGACGTTGGCCAGATAGGTGAAGTTGATGGTGGGGGTCACGGTGGCGCTCAGGGACTCCATGACCTTGGAGCATACCGCGCCCACCGCGTTCCCCACCTCGTACTCAGGGGGGAAGATGACCTCGGCCCCCATCCGGTCGCCGAGGTCGTCCATGAGGTAGCTCGCCGGGGCGCCCACTCCGATTATGGGCACGGTGCAGCGTGGCTGGAGGTGCATCACGCCCTCGCGGCGGGGCCTGGTGGCCTTGTGCACCAGCGCGGCGCACTGCCCGCATTCGGCCCTCCAGCCGCCGAGGTCGTCCTGCATCAGCTTGCGGAACACGTTGGCGGAGATTATGCGCCTCACCTCCTCCATGGCCATGTACGCCAACTGGCCGGGCTCCATCTTTATGTGCTTGGCCATGCCTTCGAGGCCGGCCTCGGCCATGGAGCGGTCGCCGATGTCCAGCAGGCCTTGGGTGTGCAGTATGTCGGTGGGCGTCAGCGCCGACGCCTGGATGACGCCCTTCTGGCGCAGGCTCTTCAGATGCTTATCTATGACCCAGAGGCCCTCCGCCCGGTCGCGGATCTCGTTGGCGGTCATCGGGCCGTTCCCCGCCAGCACATCGTAGACCTTCCTCTCGTTGGCGTTCAGCGAGTCGTGCTCCCCCTTCTCCGCCATGTAGAAGTGCGATACGCCGGAATGCAGCATCCTCTTCTTCAGGTCCTCGTCTGGGGGAAGCATGCATAGCGGCAGCACACGGTCGGGGCCGATGCGCAATGCCTGCCTCTCGAAGTGTACGCGCGAGTCCCCGCCGAGGGCGACGGTGAGCATGTCCACCGCCTTGACCCGGGTCCTCCAGTCCCCCACCTTGGCCCCCTCGTGCATGATCATCGGGAAGCCCTCCTCCAGCACCGCGATGTCGGTGGATGTGCCGCCGATGTCCACGATGACGCACTCCTCCAGGCCGGCGAGGGCCTTGCCCCCCATGGCCGAGGCCGCGGGGCCGGAGAGTATGGTCTCCACCGGCCTCTCGCGGGCGACCTCCAGGCTCATGACCGAGCCGTCGCCCTTGTATATCATGATGGGGGCCTTCACGCCTATCCCCCGGAAGGCTGACTCCAGGTCGTCGAAGAACTCGTTGACGCGGGGGATCAGCTTGCCGTTGAGGACGGCGGTCTCGGTGCGCAGCGCTATGCCCAGGTCCGCGGACAGCTCGTGGCCGGCGACCACCGGGAGGCCGGTCATCTCGCGGGCGATGCGCTTCACGTCCCTCTCCTGGCTGGCGTTGGCGATGCTGAAAAGGCCGGAGATCGCGATGGCGTCCACCCCTTGGCTGACCTTCTCCACCGCCCTCCTGACCTGCTCCTGGTCGAGGGAGGCCTTCGCCTTGCCCTTGGGGTCGTAACCGCCCTGCACATGCACCAGGCTCTTCTCCTGGAAATGGACCTCCTCCACGGGGTCCCAGCCTATCAGGATCAGCCCCACCTCCCCGCCGTGCCCCTCCAATATGGAATTGGTGGCGAGCGTGGTCGATATGCCCACGATGCCTATCTCCTCCGGCGCTACATCGCAGGAGGAGAATACCGCCTCCACTGCCTCCAGAAGCCCGATGGAAAGGTCGTGGTGGGTCGTTTGGGCCTTCCGCTTGGCGAGCACCTTCACTCCGTCCATCTCCACGATGACCGCGTCTGTGTATGTGCCGCCGGTGTCGATGCCCAGGCCGTATCTCGGTTTGCCAGCCATGATCTCTTGCCCCCTGCCCTGAAACAATCGTAAAGATAAAAAACTTGAGCCCGCGGCCCGGAGGTGGACCCAACGTAAGGATATGATGAAAATGAGGTAAGGGGTTTGATCGGACCTGGGCGAGGTTCGCCGTCTAACGGTCCTTGATTATCTGGGTGGCCACCTTGGAGCA
Source organism: Methanomassiliicoccaceae archaeon (assembly GCA_003550345.1). Lineage (GTDB taxonomy): Archaea > Thermoplasmatota > Thermoplasmata > Methanomassiliicoccales > Methanomethylophilaceae > PWHV01. The sequence continues at coordinate 14,190 of PUJZ01000032.1, read as the reverse complement.
CTCGACAGCGTCGTAGGTCCAGGCGTCCGCGCCGATCTGGTCGGCGAACTCCTTGGAGGTGGCGCCGCCGCCGATCATGGTCTTGATCTTGCCCTTCAGGCCCTCCTCCTTGAGCATCTTCTCCATCTGCTTCATGCCGTCCAGCGTGGGGGTCATCAGGGTGGACTCGGCGATGATGTCAGCGTTCTCGTCCTTGGCCTTCTGCAGGAAGTCCTTCATGGGCACGTCCTTCCCCATGTCGTGGACGTCCATGCCGGTGCCGGTGATCAGGGCCTTGCAGATGTTCTTGCCGATGTCGTGCACATCGCCCTCGACGACGCCGATGACGCATGTCCCCTTGTCGCCGCCCTCTCCGGACTCCTTGAGCATGGGCAGAACGATGTTCAGGCCCTGGTACAGGGTGTTCGCAGACAGAAGGACCTGGGGCAGGAAGTACTCCTTGTTGGCGTACTTCTCGCCGACGATGTCCATGGCGGCCGCCAGGCCGTCGAAGACTATCTCGAAGGCTGTGTGTCCGGCGTCCAGAGCCGCCTGGGTGGCGTCCTTGGCCTCTTTTATCTTTCCAGTCACTACTATGTCGATTAGCTTGTCCATTTCCGCACTCATTTACACGTTCCTCCATGAAACAATGTTACGCTAAGTATCGGTGCTAAATTAATAAAGGCTTTTATGGATGGATGTAGCATCCATAGAAATATAATATTTAACGATTGTAAGATAATTGTCCTGGGTCCTTAAAAGCGCATCGACCTTATCTCCTCCAGGGACCCTAGCGGCAGGATGCCTATGTCGGAGCAGCCGAAGACCGAGAATCCCTCTCCCCCCCTGCCCGCGAGAGCGGGGGAGAAGAGCTCCGGGCGCAGGCCGTTGCAGAGGTCGTTGCCGGGCGCCATGGGGCTGAATGCGGGCAGCACCGTCACCCCCTCGACGGGATGATGCAGGAAGCAGGGTATCTTCACGAAGCCTCCGACGCGGTCGAAGAGCCTCACCGAAGGATGCTCATGGCCGATGATGAGCGGGCGTTGGACGCTGGACGCATGGCCGTGCTCGAGGCGGTGGCCGTCTATGTCGATGCTGTCCACCACCTCCGCCTCGAGCCCTGCGACTATGCTCTGGATGTAGTTGTCGTGGTTGCCGCGGACGATGACGCAGTCGCAGCACTCGCTTATCATCGAGATCACCGCCCGCACGTCGTCGCGGCACTCCCAGCGTCCGCGGTGGAAATCGTGCTTCACGTCGCCGAGGACCACCACCCTCTCCGCCCCCTGCCTCTCGATGGCGCCGAGGAGCTCCCCCATGAGGCCCATGGTATGGGTGCGCGGCAGGTGGAGGCCGTCGCCTTCCAGCGCGTCCTCGTAGCCCAGGTGCAGGTCCGCGACCACCAGTGTCCTTCCTCCCTCCATGCTCAGGGTCCTGTCATGGTTCAGGCGAAGCCGGGGGGAGGCCTCGACGCTCCTCATGCCTGCGACCAGGCTGAAGGGGGATATACTCTTATCGGAGGCACAGGAAAAGGTATACATCGGACCGCGGCATCCTTGCTGACGATGATCAGGAGGAGCTTCCTCATCCTTCCCTCGGTGGGCGCCGCCCGGGAGAGGGCCCTATGGCGCGAGGGCATAGCGGACTGGGACGAGTTCCTGGCGCGGCCGTCCGCACCCGGCATGTCCGTTCACCGCAAGGAGTCATGCGACCGGGTGATCGGTGAGGCCGGGCTCGCCCTCGAACAGCGGGACTCCCGCCGGCTGGCCTCGATGCTCCCCCGCAACGAGTCGTGGAGGCTCTACGGCGCCTTCAAGGAGGACGCCGCCTTCCTGGACATCGAGACCGACGGCCTCGGGCCCGGCTGCTCGGTGACGGTGGTGGGCGTCCACGGGCCCGGCGGGACCCGGGCGATGGTCTCGGACCAGGACCTGGACGCCTGCTCCGTCGCCGAGTCGCTGGAGGGGGCGTCCATGCTGGTGACCTTCAACGGCAGCTGCTTCGACCTGCCCGTCCTCGCCGCCGAGTTCCCCTCCCTGGACCTGGACATCCCCCACCTCGACCTGCGCTTCGCCGGTCGCCGCGCCGGGCTCTGCGGGGGCCTCAAGGCGGTGGAGGGGGCCCTGGGCCTGCGGAGGGCGGACGGCATAGCGGAGATGGACGGCAGGGAGGCGGTGCTGCTGTGGAAGCGATGGAAGAGGGGGTGCCGGAGCTCACTCGACACCCTTCTTGAATACAACCGCGCCGACACCGAGAACCTCAGACCGGTGGCGGAAAGGGTGTGCTCCCTGCTGGAGAAGGCCACCACGGAGGGGAGGCCATGAGGTCGGAGAAGGGCCTGCTGACGGCCGCCCGGGCGGCGGCGGACCGCATCAAGAGGGCCTCATCGGTGGCGATAGTGGCCCACATAGACGCCGACGGCATCTGCTCCGCCGCCATAGCCAGCGCCGCCCTGGAGCTGGCGGGCATCGAGCACCGGTCCCATTTCCTCAAGAAGCTTGACGATGAGTCGGTGGCGAGCATCGACTCCTGCGACGCCGAGCTGGTATGGCTGGTGGACCTGGGCAGCGGCTACATGTCGCGGTTCCGACGCGACGGCCTGGTGGTGAGCGACCATCATGCCGTCGACCCCGCCTGGAGGAACGGTCAGACCAGTCTGCTGAGCTTCCCCGACGTGCACCATGTCAACCCCCATGAGCACGGCGTCGACGGCTCCTCGGAGATATGCGGGGCCGGCGTCACCTACCTGGTGGCGAGGGCCATGGACGAGCGCAACCGCCAATGGGCCCATCTGGCCATCGTGGGCGCCGCCGGTGACTTCCAGGACTCGCACGGGGCCCTCACCGGCCTCAACCGCAGCATACTCGCCGACGCGGTGGACCGCGGCAGCATCGAGGTGGGGAGGGACCTCAGGATATTCGGCAGGATAACCCGCCCCCTGCCGCAGCTCCTGCAGTACTGCAACGAGCCCCGCCTGCCGGGCCTGACCTCGGACAGCCCCGCCTGCGTGCGCTTCCTCAGCGACAGGGGCATCAAGCTCAGGGAGGGAAGCGCCAAGAGGACCTGGGCCGATCTCCGGCCGGCGGAGAGGGAGCTGCTCACCGCCGACCTTCTGGCGCTTGTCGAGGGCGAGGAGGCCGAGGGCTTCCTCGGGGAGGTCTACGACCTGCCGCTGGAGGAGGAGGGCACCGAGCTGCGCGACGTCAAGGAGTTCGCCACCCTGCTGAACTCCTGCGGACGCTACGAGGACGCCGCCACCGGCGTCAGGATATGCCTCCGCGACCCGCGGGGCCTTGCAGATGCCAAGTCGAACCGCGACGAGCATCGGCGCCAGCTCTCGCAGGCCATCGGCATGGTCCGGGAGAGGAACATGGTCCAAGAGCGGGGATGGGTGCAGTTCTTCCATTCCGGCGGTGAGATAAGGGAGACCATCGTGGGCATCGTGGCGGGCATGCTGCTGGGCAGCGACGGCGTCAGGAGGGACATACCCATGATCGCCTTCGCCGACGCCGGCGACGGGGAGGTGAAGGTCTCCGCCCGCGGGCACCGCGGCCTGGTCTCCCGCGGGCTCGACCTGGCCAAGGCGGTGAACATCGCCGCCGGCCTGGTGGGCGGCTACGGCGGCGGCCACGACATCGCCGCCGGGGCCACCATTCCGAGCGGCTCCGAGGAGCGATTCCTGGAGGTCATGGAGGACATCGTGGCCTCCCAGCTCATCTGAGGAGCCGGTGCAGCACCGCCTTCTGCGCATGCAGGCGGTTCTCCGCCTGGTCGAACACCGCGCTCTGCGCCCCGTCCATCACCGCCGCGGAGATCTCCTCGCCGCGGTGGGCGGGGAGGCAGTGGAGGACGATGGCGTCCTCGGCGGCCAGGGCCAGCATGCCCTCGTCGATGGAATAGGGCGCGAATATCGATCGCGCCATAACGCTGTCGGTGTCGTCGCCCATCGAAACCCAGACATCGGTGTAGAGGACGTCGGCTCCCAGGGCGGCCTCGCGGGGGTCGTGGCAGAATGAGATGCTGCCGCCGTTCCTCCCGGCCAGGGCGGCGGCCTTCTCCCCTATGGCGGCGTCAGGCATCCTGCCCTCCGGGGTGCAGGCGGCCATCTCCATGCCGGCGGCCCCGGCCGCCAGCATCAGCGAGTTGCAGACGTTGTTCCCGTCGCCCATGTAGACCATTTTCAGCCCCTGGAGGCCCCCCTTCCTCTCCTTGACGGTCAGGAGGTCCGCCAAGGCCTGGCAGGGATGCTCCAGGTCGTCCAGGCCGCTGATCACCGGCACGGTGGCGTTCGCCGCCAGCTCGCGCATCATCTGGTTGCTGCGCGCCCGGTACATGATGCCATGGACGTAGCGGCTGAGGACCTTGGCGGTGTCGGCCACCGTCTCGCCGCGCCCGAGCTGCATGTCCTGGGCGCCCAGGAACATGGCGTGACCTCCCAATTCGGTCATCGCCAGCTCGAAGGACACCCTGGTGCGCGTGCTGGACTTCTCGAAAATCATCGCCAGGGTCTTGCCCTCCAACGGCCTCTCGTGGGCGCCGCGCTCCCTCTTCAAGCGGGCGGCGAGGTCCAGCAGCTCATGGATCTCGTCGGCGATGTCCATGACCGATATGAGGTCCCTCTTCATGCCCCGCCTATCGCCATCGCCGCTATTAACGTTTTCACCCTCCCGTTCAGCATGCCAGCGCTTTTCGGAAAGGTTTATTTAGGGGTATGCGTTGCCATCAACACCCATGGCCGGGGTAGGGTAGCCTGGTTATCCTCGGGGACTGTGGATCCCCAGACTCGGGTTCAAATCCCGGTCCCGGCCCCACCCGCCTTCCACATTTATATCATTCCCGCGCATTGCCTGATGGGTGACAGCATGGCTTGGAAAGGAGAGCTACGAAGGATCGACGAGTTCCGCTGGAGGATCCCCCGGTCCCATAAAGGATGCATGCGCACCGATGCCGTGGTCTTCGCCTCGGAGGGCATGGTCCCCGACATCAGGGCCGACGACTCCCTCGAGCAGGCGGCCAACGTGGCCTGCCTCCCGGGGATACTGGGGGACTCGCTGGCGATGCCCGACATACATTGGGGGTACGGGTTCCCCATCGGCGGCGTCGCCGCCATGGACCTCGATGAGGGCGTCATATCGCCAGGGGGGATAGGCTTCGACATAAACTGCGGCGTCAGGGTCATCAGGACCTCGCTCCGGGAGGAGGACGTTCGCCCGCTGCTGCCCCGGCTCGTCGACAGCCTCTACTCCGACATACCCTCCGGCCTGGGGTCGAAGGGCTCGGGGAGGCTCAGCGAGGCGGAGATGGAGGAGCTGCTGACGCAGGGCTCGGCCTGGGCCGTGGAGCGCGGCTACGGATGGGATGGCGACCTCCCCCGCACCGAGAACGGCGGGCGCATGGAGGGGGCGGACCCCTCCGCCGTCGGCGACAAGGCGAGGAAGCGGGGCGCCCCCCAGCTGGGGTCGCTGGGCTCAGGGAACCACTTCCTGGAATTGGACTGCGTCGACCAGGTCTTCGACGTAAGGACGGCCGAGGCCCTCGGCCTCGAGGAGGGGGCCGTCACCGTGACCGTCCACTGCGGCTCCCGCGGCCTGGGGCACCAGGTGGCCAGCGATTACCTCCAGGTGATGGAGAGGTCGGTGCGGCAGAGCGGAATCGGACTGCCCGACCGTCAGCTGGCCTGCGCACCGGTGGACTCGGAGGAGGGCCGCTCCTACTATGGGGCGATGTGCTGCGCCGCCAACTACGCCTGGGCCAACCGGCAGATGATCACCCATTGGGTCAGGGAGTCCTTCGCCAAGGTCCTGGGCGAGGACCCTGAGTCCCTGGGGATGGGCCTGGTCTACGATGTGGCGCACAACATTGCCAAGATGGAGGAGCACATCGTCGAGGGGCGGAGAAGGGGGGCGATGGTCCACCGCAAGCGCGCCACCCGCGCATTCCCCGCCGGCCATCCCGAGCTGCCGATGGAGCTGAGGGGGACAGGCCAGCCGGTGATCGTCCCCGGGGACATGGGGGCGGGCACCCATGTGATGGTCGGCCTCCCGGCGGCGATGGAGCTAAGCTTCGGCTCCTGCTGCCACGGCGCCGGCCGCAGGCTCTCCCGCAAGAAGGCCATGTCCAGCATCAGCGCCGAATCGGTGCGGGGCGACATGAAGGGCCGGGGGGTCCTGCTGCGAAGCGGATCGCGGGAGGGCACGGTGGAGGAGGCGCCCCAGGCCTACAAGGACATCGACCAGGTGGTGGACGTGGTCTCGGGCGCCGGCCTCACGGCGAAGGTGGCCAAGCTGCGTCCGTTGGCGGTCATCAAGGGCTGATCATCCGAAAATGGCCCGGGAGGCCGCCTTCGACACCGTGGCGCGGTCCTCTTCAGGGCAGGACACCAGCAGCGCCCAGTCCTGGACGCCGCGGTTCTGCAGCGCCTTCGCCAGCGGGGAGCGGCGCGTCAGCGGCCTCACCCTTCCTTCGTCCAGGACGGGGACGTCGGTCTTGCCGATGCGCGACAGGGACAGCAGCGAGCTGCGGGCGGGGAGGTCGATGAGGACCCTCGAAGGGTCCACCCCGGCGCGCTCGGCGACCTCCTGCTCCTTCTCCTTGCGGCGGCGGTAGTCGGTGAGCTCGAGGAGCTTTTCGAGCTCCTCCTCGGCCAGCCCCTCGGCGGGCGCCGTCAGCGCCTTCTTGTAGAGCTCCCGGCAGAGCAGGCGCGAGACCAGCTCCCGCGGCGCGCCCTCCTGGGAGAGCAGCTCGGCGGTGAGCTGCGCCTCGGTCTTGAGGTGGAGGTCCCGACGGCACTGCGGGGGGGCGCACTCCACCGCCTTGGCCATCATCATCTCCGCGATCCTCACCGCCTTGTGGAAGTAGATGGAGCTGTACATCAGCGCCCGGGCGACCATCATGCCCTCCACCGCCGCGGCGCCGCCGCGTCCGACCACCAGGCTTCCGTTGTGCACCGATATGGTGTTGAGTATGCGGTCGCTGTCGATGAAGCCGTGGGCGACGCCGGTGTAGTGGGCGTCGCGGAGAAGGTAGTCCATCTGGTCGGCGTCCACCGGCCCATGGATCATCTGGTTGAGGTACTGGGGGGAGCCGAAGAATGCCTGGCTGCCCCCGGGCATCAGACTGCTCTGCTCCGTCTCATGCTCCATGCGCGGCTCGGAGACTATGGCCGCCACCTTGCGGGGGGCCGCCCCCATCGACTCCAGCTGCTCCGGGACGCTGGGCTGCCCTTCGCGGTGGAAGGGGCCCCCCTCGATGCGCGAGGGGATGCTGCCGTTGATCACCTCCGCCGCCAGGCGCATGTGGTCCTTGCCGCACTCGACCTCCATGACCTCCTCCAGGGTGTGCGAGAACGGAGGGTGGCAGATGTCATGCAGCATCGCCGCCGCCCCCAGCTGCAGCCTCTCCTCCTCCCCGAGGCTAATGGCCTCGCCCATGCGGCGGGCGAGGTGGAAAACGCCCAGCGAATGCTCGAAACGAGTGTGGTTCGCCCCCGGGAAGACCAGATAGGAGAGCCCCAGCTGTTTCACGCAATGGAGGCGCTGCATCTCGGGACGGTGCATCAGCGAGAGGAAGGGCTCGTCCACCCGGATGCCGCCGTGCACCGAGTCATGGACGGTCTTGCTCTCCCGCATCACTCCCTCCTCAGGCGCCGGCGGTCGATGCGGACGCCTGCAGGGGCCAGTACCAATATGGTCCTGCCCACCGAGACCAGGTCCCCGCCGCAGTCCTTGGCCACCCCTCTCAGCTCAGCGGACAGCCGGGCGACCTCGTCCTCGCTGTCGCTCAGCGGGGCATAGTCGATGACGATCATGTCGCCCTTGTAGAAATGCTCCGACACCATGGGGATGTCTTCGCTGCCAGTGAGCTCTGCCACTCTGACCCGCAGGCGCTCGTCCGCGTCAGCGGGCTCCGCCTCCAGGCTGCCGAGGTCGATGAAGAGGTTGGGCTCCAGCAGCTCCGAGTCCGACCGTTTGCGGCCCTTGCCCAACCTCAAGCCTGGATCACCCCTGCTGATGCCATCGCCCTCACCCTATTTGATTGGTTATGCTCAAGGCTCCTCATGCTTCCACAGCCGGTCCCCCACGTGGTGGAGGTTGAGCACCGCCTTGCCGGACCCGGCGGAGACCATCTCCTCCCCCGACATGAGGCTCTCCCCCACCGCCAGCGGGACCATGTTCCTCTCGTCGCGTATCCATACCAGGTCCCCGGCCTCGATGGAGCGGTCGGCGTCCACGATCCCGGGTGACATTATGTCCGCCCCCTTGGTGACGAAGGGCACCGCCCCCATGTCCACGGTCACATGCCTGCGCTCAGGGCGGTAGCGCAGGGCCCCCCGCACGGTGATGAACGCCCTCCCCCCGTGCACCATGCCCAATATGCTGCCGGAGACGAACAGCAGGTCGAAATCGCTGCCCTCCGCCATGTCCACCGGGTCGTCCTCGCTGAAGACCTCGACGCCCAGCGCCGAGCTTATCTCCTCGGAGTACGCCCTTATGTCCTTGCTGCGCAAACGCCTCCTCTTCCTGATGCGGACATCGGCCATATGCTGTTAGCAAGCGCTAGCTTCTAGTTCAAACTTTGCCAATAAGCTATTTAACCTAATAATTGCACTATCTCACGCATGGGAGTCGGAGTATTCATCACCAAGGTGATGGTGGTCGCGCTGCAGCTTCTGGTGGCTGTGGCCATCGTGGGGTCCTTCGGGGCCCTGGCGATGGGGGATTTCGAGGTCGATGTCGGAGAGCCGGAGTTCGATTTCCCCGAGGAGCCCGACCCCCAGCAGATCCTCGATGAGGGCCTGGAGATAAGCATAAGCGTGCCGATTTCGGTCACGATCGGCGGCCTGGGCGATTTCGATGATCGGCTCAGCGACTACTGGCCCATCGACTTCGAATACAGCTACTCGCTGAAGGCGGCGGGATGGGTGCACACCGGCGGAGTCGGCCCGAAGGAGATCAAGCCGGGGGAGGCGGCGGACCTCTCCCTTGACGATACCATCCTTTACAAGCCTGGCGATGACGACCTCTACGACCTGGTAACCCAAGGGACCACGTTCCAGTTCGCCATGAGCATAAACATCGGCTACATGGAGGGCCTCTTCAAGTTCTCCACCGATGTCAGCGCCACGGCGGAGGTGGGTCCGTTCCTCGAGTACGGCGTCGACCTGGAGAACGTCGCCTACGACGGCACCACTTTGTCGCTGCCCACCAAGTTCGACTACGACCCCTCCGATCTGGAGAAGGCCATAAACGACCTGTTCAAGGAGCTTCCCGATGATTTCCCGTTCGAGAGCGTGGACGATCTGATCCGGGAGCTCTATGAGGAGGACCCGGACCTGTTCCCCGAGGGCTTCGACATCGATGACTACGACCTCTCCGACCTGGACCTCGAGAATGCCATCGCCGACATCCTGGCGGAGCAGGGGATAGAGGAGATAGACACCTTCACGGCCGAGTTCACGAACTCGGAGGGGGAGGTAATCGGGGAGTTCCCCGCCGTCATGAAGATCGTCGACGGCGAGATAGTCTTCGACATCGATGTGGACCCGGAGTTCCTGGAGGGCCTCGAGGAAGGTGACGAGCTGAAGATCTACCTGGACCTGGGGGACACTGAAGTTCCGGACGACCTCCCTGGCGAGCTGGAGGACATCATTGAGAGTGCGGACGGCACCTTGGTCCTGAAGGCTTCGGCCAAGGACATAGCGGACGTGGCCCTGGGCCAGTTGGGAGGCTGATAGCATGGGCAAGGACAGGAAGGTGAGAGGGGGGCTCGGAAAGGCGTTATCGAGCACGCTGGCGGCGGCGCTGGTCTACATGGTGCTGCCGGCGTCCTTGGCGCTGTTCACCATGGGGGTGCTGGACGCAGCGGCGGCCGACCTCGGGGAGGAGCTGCCCGGCGTCGCCATGGATGCGCTCTCCTATGGCGAATCGGTCCTGGACCGCTTCGTGTTCCTGGTGGTGCTCTACGCGATACCGGTGGTGGCGCTGGCCTTCCCCTACGGGCTCTTCGGCAAAGGGAGCAGGCTGCGCCTGCTCTTCGGCCTGGCGCAGGTGCCGCTCATCGCCATGTGGCTCTACTTCATAACCGGAGGGGGAAGGGTCGACTTCGACCTGAAGGAGATCGGCGCCCTCCCGGTGGAGGATTTCATACCCGAGGCGTTGCCGCTCAGCTTCGACCTCTCGGCGGTCATGGCTCTGGACATGACCGGCCTGATCTATCTGCTGATGATGCTGATACTCCTCAAGGGGGCGGTCCGCCTGGCCGAGTACGGCGGCTACCGCGGCCGCTACCTGCGCATGAAGCACCCCGAGGAGGCGCACAGGCCCTCCAAGGAGGCGAGGAGGCCGAAGAAGAGGCGCGACAGCGAGTGGGAGTACCTCTGACCTCTCGCAAAGCCATAAATAGCCCCGCCCGGTTAGCAACGCCGAGGTTATAGCATGGGTTTGAACATGGCCATCTGCGAGTTGGAGGCGGAGAACGCCCTCTGCCGCGAGTTGAAGACCGATACGGTGAGGGTGCTGGTGGAGCCGGTGGACGGCTTCGAGGAGATATCCCAGTACGACATGTTCGTCCCTCTTGGCAAGGCCAAGGAGGCCGTGGGCGACTGGGAGGCGTTCCTGAAGAGGAACCGCCTCAGCGCCGAGGTCGACGCCGTATACCTGGACAAGGTGAAGAACAAGGCCGACCTGGAGGCGCTGCAGCCGCTGGCCGAGAAAAGGCACACCGGATGGATAGAGCTGTCAGAGGTCTCGGCCGCCGACCGGGAGCGCGCCCTGGAGGCGTCGCTGCCGGAGAACCGCGTCACCGCCTGGCACATGATCTCCTTCGATGAGATGAACGAGACCTGCGCCCGCTGCGAGCTTTCCTGGGACAAGGGCAGGGGATGCATCGGCACCTTCGGCCCCAGCAACAGCCTTCTTCCCGAGATAGCCGCCCGCCACGGCTGCGAGATCGTGGCATCGGTGTTCGAGCTCGCCGAGGACGCCCAGAGGCTGGACGCCGCCAAGGCGGGCAAGCTGAAGGAGGAGGTCGCCGTTCTGCGCCAGGCCCTCCCCGCCGAGGGCAAGATGATGGTGCGGCGCTACAGCGGCGTGCTGGACCGCCTCGAGGCCATGGCCGAGGTCTGCGACCGCGAAGGCTGCCGCTTCTACTTCTTCTGATTCAGAAGGCCAGCGGCAGCAGCGCGAACATCGTCAGGCCCATCGCCCCGTTCATGCAAACGGCCAGCGTCAGGCTTCCGCTGCGCCGGTAGGCGTAGCCGATGGCCGCCCCGGCGGCGATGAAGAAGAGCAGCGCCGCCGCGTCCCCGTAGCCGGAGTGCATGATCCCGTAGGCGAGGGCGGCCGCCGCTATGCCCGGCGCCGCCCCCAGCCTCTCAGCGATGCGCGATTGGAGCACCCTGCGGAACAGCAGCTCCTCCGCCAGCGCGGCGAAGAGCAGTATCGCCAGCAGCGCCAGCAGCGCCCCTCCCAGGTCATCGGAGGCCAGCGCCGGCATGCCCAGCGCCATCTGGCCCACGAGGCCCAAAGGAAGGCCGAGCATCAGGCCGGCCGCCGCCGGCCTCCCCAGCTCCGACAGCGAGTCCAGCGCCTGCCGGGCCTGCCCTCTGATCTCCTGGAAGGGGAAGCCGCCCGGCTCCATGCTGAAGCCGAAACGCTCGTCCATCAGCAGGAATGCGAGCACGAGGAGGAGCGGCAGGTATACCAGCAGGGACCACTCCAAGGTCACGCCGGAGAAGTTGGGCATTCCGATGGTGAGCAGGCGCAGCACCGACACCAGCATGAATCCCTGGAATATGCGGTCCGATGTCTTGAAGAGCATCGGCACCAGCAGGCAGAGCATTATGTTCCCCGCATGGATGACCGCGACCTCGGCGAAGAGCTCCGTCTCCATTGTCCTCGAGGCGCTGTAGAAGACCGCCTCGGCGATAAGGATCAATATGAGCGGGGCGAGGACGGCGAAGAGGTCCCAGCCCTCGATGCCGCGCCTTTCGAGATGGTCCTGGAAACGTCCTATGGCTGCTGATGGCACTGAAGGTGGATAACAATCGTGGAATATAAACGGTTATCCCGGATTTGTTTACTAATCGTTAAATAAATGCGTGTTTTACCTTAAACGGATGGAGTTGGAATACCGCAGGGATTGGGATCTGTTCAGCATGATCGCGCTGACCCTTCTCCTCGTACCTGTCATCTACATATTCCCCGACAGCCTGCTGCGGACGGTCTTAGGCCTGCCCTTCCTGCTCTTCTTCCCCGGCTACCTCGCCATAGCCGCCCTCTTCCCCCGCAGCGACGACCTCGACTCCATCGAGAGGGTGGCCCTGTCCTTCGGCCTGAGCATCGCCATCACCCCGCTGATCGGCTTCGGCCTCAACTACACGCCATGGGGCATCAGGCTGGACCCGATACTGTTCAGCATATCCGCCTTCAACATACTCGTGGCGCTGGTGGCGCTGCAGAGGAGGATGTCGGTTCTGGAGCCTTACGTGCCCTTCGACCCCCTGCGAACGGTGGAGAGGATCTGGGGGGACTTCCAGAAGGAGCAGGGCCTGGACAAGGCCCTCTCCGTGGTACTGGCGCTCTCCATCCTCTCCTCGGTGGTCGCCCTCGCCTACGTGATCGCCTTCCCCCGCGAGGGGGAGAGCTTCACCGAGTTCTACGTGCTGGGCCCGGACGGGAAGGCCAGCGGCTACCCCAGCGACCTGTTTTACAGCGAGAACGCCACCGTCATACTCGGCCTCGTCAACCACGAGCACCGCACCGTCAACTACACCATCGTGATATGGCTGGTGAGCATGAGCTTCGAGGACGGCGAGACCAAGGTGCACGAGCTCTATTATTTCGACACCGTCCGTCCCGACGAGCCGCTGGAGCATGTCCCGGTGGACATCGAGGGCCCATGGCAGAAGCAATGGGAGCAGGAGTACACGTTCTCCGTGGAAGAGCCCATAAACAACGCCAGCTGGGAGGGCAAGATATGGTTCAGCCTCCACAAGGAGGAGCACCAGCACGGATGGTCCTTCATGGAGGACTACAGCGATGACGACGCCGCGGTGCAGGAGATATTGGACGGCGTCAGGAACGATAGGCTGAGCCTCAATCTGAACCTCAAGTTCATCAAGGGCACCGACTTCAGCATCATGACCGAGTACCGCGGCACGGTTCAGCCCTTGGACCTCATCGTCACCGAGGAGTGCCCGTTGATCATCGGGATCACCAACCACGAGTTCAGGACGGTGGACTACAGCGTCCTCATCTGGCTGGTGAACACCCGGACGGTGGACAACGAGACGTCGGTGAACGACCTCTACTTCATCGACTCCCTGCGGGGCATAGAGCTGGATCACCAGGACCCTGACTTTTACAAGGAATCCGAGAACAGGACCTACCAGAAGGAGCTGAACTACACGGTGAGCTTCAACCAGACCTTCAGCGCCGACCCGTGGGAGGGGAAGCTGCTCTTCAGCCTCCACAAGGACGGGGCGGACAATTTCACCAAGGGGGACAACTACAGCGCTGAACCCGATGTCGTCCATGCGGTCGAGGAGGCGATGGTGGGCAACACCACCGCCGCCATGGTCGACCTCAGCATCAGGACCGCCACCGAGTTCGCCGTGCTCCATGAGGACCTCAGCGATATAGGGCAGCCATTAAACATGACGGCCAACGAGGAGTACCCGTTCAAAGCGGTGCTCTCCAACCACGAGCTCAGGACCGTGAACTACACCGTGGTGGTCTGGCTGCTGAACACCAGCGCCGAGAACCGCTCCAAGGTCGAGGCCCTCTACTATCTGCAGAACGCGAGCGTGCAGCTCGACCATACCGCGGTGAACAGCAGCGCGAACCTCACCGCCCAGCACCTGATGCCCCTGAACATCACCCTGAACGGCGTCATAGATTCATACCCCTGGAGCGGCCAGCTGTGGTTCAGCCTGCACAAGGACGACTACCACAACAACTGGGTCATTTCGAAGGACTACAGCGATGACGATGACGCCTTGGCGGAGATCGCCGAGGCCATGGATGGGCTGAGGCAGCATGTCTCCTTGGACATAGTCCTACAGGATTGACATCCGTCCGAAGCATCTGGGGCGTTTTAGCGCAGCCCTGCCCGGCGGTCCCACCTCATCGCCACCCTCATCATGAAATCGTCAAGGCCCAGGGATACGGCGAGCTCATCGACGTCCTTGCGCTTGAGATAGAAGTGGCCGAT